>JAATEU010000538.1 GCA_015655565.1 Clostridiales bacterium | reverse complement strand
TAATGCAAAGGGAGTTTCAAACAGAAAGGCTCGCCAAAAATTGGTTCCGGTCATTTCCCACAATCCTGGCGTGTAGTAAAGATCTTTCGGGTGAAATATTATGGATGGGTCAACACTCCCGTTGGAACACAACATAATAAATACCGCGGTATATGTCGCAAGTAGATTCGCCCACATTTCACTAAAACGGCGGTATCTTCCTGCCTTACTGGTGTTATCTGAAAAGATGTCCGCTTCCGCATTGGAACGTTCAGGGACAAAATACTGAGAACCAGAATATTTTGTTCCATAGACATGCCGCCAGCCACTATCAGAAAAAAGTTGTACATATTCGGAAAAAGATGACTTTTTATTAAATTGTCTAAAGTCAATTCGATAATTAGCGGTATCTGGTTTCCCTTTTTCAAAGCAGTATATTCCCCAAAATGTACGGTGCGTAAGCCACCATCCATTTTGCGCCATTTCGTTCAACCATGCTTCTTCTTTTTCAAAGTTGATAAAGTATCGATATTTTTTCATTTTTACACCCATTGCATATCGCAAGTCTGCTTGCGATACTGCCACATACAATAGAATGCGGACAAGACGCGTATTCTATTGTCAAAAATAAATAGGTTGAAAGAATTAATTGTGGCATTCCTTTCATATATTATCTTTCAACCTTTCTAGACATGATGCCGCCCTGCGGCATCTCAAATAATAAAAGAAGAAGCTTGGAATGAGCACCCTTTGTGCTCATTTCGAGGTTCTTCTGGTGTGAAGATGTTTTTTCTTCACACTTCTCCTTTATCTCAAATCTGAAATATAACTTACTATTTATAATAATCAATTATAGGATAATACTTACCAACTATGAAATTGTAAATTGGGCGCTTACACTTAACGTATTCCAAGGATAATTTATGGATGTAGTAGAAAATGTAAATGTATGTGTACCAACTGTCGCAGTTCCACAATTATAATATTGCCTAAATGCATACACGACCCTATCGCTACCAGCAATAAGATCCTCATCTTCTAAAGTAACCTTGTTCCCATCCCATTTAGCAATCTCGTTTTGACCGTATCCAACAATATATACTTGAATAATAACATCTCCATTACTATCAATATATCCGCCCTCTATTGTAACACTGGTCACAGCAGGCGCAGGTGCTCTTAATGCCTTATTACTATCGGAAGATTTATCCATACTAATTTTTAAATTATGGTTTCCTTCACTTTCACTAGTTGCTGCAAAAGCAGTCATCGAAAACAGCATAACAAGTGAAAGTGTAATAACAAGCATTCTACTAACTTTCTTAATCATACTCATCATCCTCTCAAAAAAATCAAATTTTGTATTATCCTATAATTAATTTCAATTATGTAAAACCAAATATTATCCAATACACTTATCATTCAAAAGTTTTGTAATCCTAAGAAGTCTGCAAAGCTCTATTCCAAATTCATATATTTTTACTTCTTCCTCTGGTATAATTTTTATTAGAAACTAACTTTTCAATGAATTCACCTCCTCTTGAGCTGATTTTAAAATTGCACCGTTTCTTACTTTACTATGGATTAATTTTTACATATCTGGTAGATGTTTTCAATAAGCAATACATAACTGACAGTTTTTTTGTATAACTGACAGAAAATTCCTTGAAAATTTCTATTTTCCTATCTTTCGAATTTTCTGTCGCTAATCAAAATTTAGTTATACTTTCCGAACGGAATATAATGCCATGCTGAAAGCCACTAAAAATGCCGATTATCTGGCTATGATTAATAAATCAATGGTAGAATTGGAACGCGGCGGTTTTATTCTAAAAACCCTTGAGGGTATCAAAACTGCAGCTTATGATATCCGCAAAACAAAAGATTTCGTTTTTTGCTAATAAAAAAGCAATTTTTTTCATTAAAAGAATGGCAAATAACCTGTTTATAAGGTTGTTTGCCATTTTTTAATACACCGTATTACTGTTACATTTCTTTCTCTTCATATTCCTCAGCTGCAATTTCATAGCTTTCCAGAATAATTTTTTGGATCTTATCCCTGGTTTCAGAATTGATTGGATGTGCGATGTCGCGATATTCCCCGTCACCTGCTTTACGGCTGGGCATTGCAATGAACAATCCCTTTTCCCCTTCAATTACCTTAATGTCATGTACCACGAATTCATTATCCATCGTAATTGAAACTACCGCTTTCATCTTTCCTTCTTTACTTACTTTGCGTACTCGCACGTCTGTTATTTGCATTGTGTATATCCCCCTTTAAATATTTATCTTTTTGTTATTGTTATTGTGTTAGAGTATGTACCTTTCATTTTTTTCTATAACTATCTTGACATTTCCCGGTTCACCGATATGCGTTGTATTCAAACGGATGGTATCCCGGCTTTCTATTATGCAATTCTCTATATAAGTGTTGTCGCCAATATATACATCATTTAAAATGATGGAATTCTTAATGGTACAGTTATTACCTATATAAACCTTCTTGAACACAATAGAATTTACAACTATACCGTTTACAATACATCCACCGGATATAATGCTGTTCTTTACGGAAGATCCCTGATTGTATTTAACAGGTGTTAAATCATCTATTTTTGAATAGATATCCTGATATTCTTTAAAAAAATAATCACTGAACTCTTTCTTTAAGAATTACATATTATTTTTATAAT
>JAATEU010000249.1 GCA_015655565.1 Clostridiales bacterium | reverse complement strand
CTTAATGAATTTTTATAACTTTCCGGCTAAATTTTTTGGAAGAGGGGCGCGCCCCGGAATGTTTTCTGTTCCATGGCAGTCCCCCGCTCACCAGCCCTCTTAAGGATACCGGTTTTGTCTGATCCGGTGTATCGAGCCGGCGAAAATTACCTTTCTCAAGCGTTTTTTTTATTATTATCTGGTACTTCGAAAAACTTCACATCATACTATCTCCATATACCATAAATACTACAGATACTTCTCATTTTCTGCATATTAACATCTATTTTTTCACAAAAATATCAAGAACATTTGCAAATTCGTCTTTTGACATATTTTCCGCATAGATATTATATCCGTTTCCATTGAATATAAATTCGGCATAATGCATATCTACTCCATTATTTGTATGATTTTCAATTATCATATTGACTCTGTTTACCTCCGACTGCTTCAGCTTGTGGTCATCTCCCGCAAAGTGGAACACCCAACCCGGCACAAGCATTTTTCAAACACACTTTAGTCCATATCTCTATTATCTTTATCTTCATTATTATCTTTATCTTCATTATTATCTTCGTCTTTATTATTATCTTCCTCTTCATCGTTCACCGTTTCCGCACCGGACTGTAGAGATTCAGCCGCGATCCGGAATAATTCCTCGGCCGAATTCTCCAGACGTTCTTTTGCAATTCTGATTTCACCAGCTTCCATATCCGTGATTTTCTCAATTTTCGTCTTCTTAACCGTTTTCCTTAATGCTGACAAATCCTCCTTTATTTGAGACTTTTTATTTTTATCCAGCTTTTTCCCCGCACCGGCAAGAGCCTGTTCCGTGCGCATAATTAATGATTCCGCATCATTTCGAATCTCCACCGCTTCTTTTCTTTCCTTATCCTGAGCTTCATAGTCCGCAGCTTCTTTGATTGCCTTTTCAATTTCAGCTTCCGGCAGATTTGAGCTTGCCGTGATTGTAATGTGCTGTTCTTTTCCAGTACCCAGATCCTTTGCCGATACATTTAAAATTCCATTGGCATCAATATCAAATGTGACTTCAATCTGAGGCACCCCTTTCATTGCCCTTTTAATTCCGCTCAGACGGAAATTTCCAATCAGTTTATTATCCCGTGCAAATTTTCTTTCTCCCTGCAGCACCTTAATATCTACAGAGGTTTGGAAATTGACCGCTGTGGTAAATATCTGACTGTATTTTGTTGGAATGGTAGAATTTCTTTCAATTAATCTGGTCGCAATTCCTCCTATGGTCTCAATGGAAAGAGACAGCGGAGTTACATCCAGAAGAAGAATTTCGGAAAGTCCTGCCTCGCCGGCTAATTTTCCTCCCTGTACGGAAGCACCTAACGCAACACATTCATCCGGATTCAGCTTCTTGCTTGATTCCCTGCCGGTCAGCTGCCGCACCTTATTCTGAACAGCCGGAATACGGGTCGAACCGCCCACCAGCAATACTTTACTTAAATCAGAAGCAGATAAGCCGGCATCCCTTAATGCATTCTGTACCGGCGCCGACGTTCTTTCAACCAGATCAAAGGTCAGCTCATCAAATTTTGCCCTGGTCAGGGTAATGTCCAGATGTTTGCCCCCATCTTTTGTAGTTGTTATGAAAGGCAGGTTAACATTTACCGTAGCAGCGGCAGACAGTTCCTTCTTTATTTTTTCCGCTTCCTCCTTAATTCTCTGCAAAGCAATTTTATCTTTGGAAAGATCAATTTTATCCGTTTTTTTAAATTCTTTAATTATATATTCCGTAATCCGTTCATCAAAATCATCTCCTCCCAGCCGGTTATCTCCGGACGTTGCCAGAACTTCAATAACTCCGCCTCCTATCTCAATAATGGATACGTCAAAAGTACCGCCGCCCAGGTCATATACCATAATCTTCTGTGCGCCTTCATTATCAAGTCCATAAGCCAGGGCTGCGGCAGTAGGCTCATTAATAATCCTTAAGACATTCAGCCCTGCAATTCTTCCGGCATCCTTTGTTGCCTGCCTCTGTGCATCATTGAAATAAGCCGGAACCGTAATAACCGCCTCCGTTATTTTTTCACCCAGATAAGCCTCCGCATCGCCTCTTAACTTCTGCAGTATCATGGCGGAAATTTCCTGGGGTGTATATTTTTTCCCATCAACCGTTACTCTGTAATCCGTTCCCATTTGCCGTTTGATAGATGAAATCGTCTTATCTGCGTTGGTTACTGCCTGCCGTTTGGCAGAATCCCCTACCAGCCTTTCTCCATTTTTAGCAAATGCAACAACAGAAGGGGTAGTTCTTAATCCTTCCGCATTAGCTATAACAACAGGCTTTCCGCCTTCCATTACGGCTACACAGCTGTTGGTTGTCCCTAAATCAATTCCAATAATCTTACCCATAACTGACCTCCTTCTTTTCATGCCAATCTAATGTACCATCTGCCTGATATCTCCTAATGCGGTATTCCATTGCAGCACATTTCACCTCCGCCGCAGCATATATTACAAACCATATTGGCAATACACAACTTCATACAACAATTGCTGCCGTACTGCATTGTTTCCCCATAGGGACTGCGCTTCTCCTGATACCAGGCACCGCCGGATTCAAGCCTGCTGACCAGCGCCTGATACTCTCTGTTTCCCGGTTCCATTTGAGCCGCCTTTTTGGCATATTCCAGGGCTGTTACATTATTCCCCAGCCCAAAATTGGCATTGGCACTGTAATAATACCATCTGGCATCTTTATCCGGTATATCCTTAAGCACATTCAATGCCTCCTGATAGTAGCCACTGTTAATATAATTCAGTGCTGCCCTAAGACGCGGAGAATCTTCGTTGCCATAGCCCGTCTTCTGCCTGTTCCCAAAACCTCCAAATCCCCAGAAGTCTCCAAAGTTTCCATAATTTCCAAAATCCCCATAGCCCCCATTAGAACCTCCGTGTTCTGTCCGGTTATCGCCGTCATAGGTACCCTGCCCGCCGTAGCCTTGTGTCTTTTCTTTCATTATCTGCTGGTAAGCCTGCTGCACCTCTTTGAATTTTGCTTCCGCAGCAGTTTTATTCGGATTATTGATATTTGCGTCGGGATGATATCTACGGCTTAAATTTCTATATGCTTTTTTTATTTCTTCTTCAGAAGCATTTCTTGGCACTCCTAAAATCTGATATGGGTCACTCATCTGTTTTCACCTGCTTTTCTTTCCTGTTCTTTCGCACTGTTTCATACCTGTACCAGACACCGGAATATAAAATGTTCCGCATAATTTCAATGTTTTCCAAAATAGGAAGCTTCTCAAATTCCCTGGAACACTCCGCAATCATCATGGTCAGTAATTTACGGCATTCGTCATCAAATCCCGGCGTCTGACATGACCGGGCAAAAGGATTATAATTTCCCTTCTTTCGATCTTCTTCTATATCATCATAGGCGTCCAGCAAATAAATGAATTTCCCCAAATAAAATCCGATTTTCCGCATACTGCCTTCCCATTCATCCTGCCTGCATGCAAAGATTTCAGCCATGACCCCTCCGAAACGCCCGGCCATTCCATCTATATTATCTTCCTGCACTTTTTCGCAGGAAGATATGTCATTGAGCAGAGAGTCCACTTTTTTTATCTTCTCGGAGTATGCCGATTCAATCTTCTTACATTTTGGTTTCAAAAGCTTTGCATAAGCTAACTTTAAATATTTTCTCTCATCTGCCCAATCATCTTTGCATTTATAGTAGGACAACACAATATTCATGTCTGCTGCATATTCTGTAAATTCATTCGTGCTTGCCGGATGCTTTTCAAAGGGATGTGCTATACATCTATAACTGTTTACGGTTGTTTCCGGTTCATAAAGCCCCGCCAGAAGCATATGCAAAAATGTCATATCATAGGACAAGGTCGTCTGTCCGATAATTCCATGTTTTTCCCTCAGTTTCCTGCATAAGCCGCAATAATAAGAATGATAGACATCAAACTCTTTGAATTTCATCTCCGGCTTATTGATAATGATATATCCAAACATATTAACTCCTCTTTATAAAATTGGTACGGCATTTGGGGCAGCTGATTTCCTGTTTTCTCCGTAACGCTTTGCCTGATTCTTTGAAAAAGCCCGGACACAAGCATAAATAACTATCGCCGGCGTTATAAAATAGAAAGAATCTTCTCCAATAAATCCTGACACAAAAGTCACAATAATACCAGCTATTATTAAAAAGTTGGAAAACTGGTCAACACCGTAGCGGCCTGCATAAATCTTGTTAATTTT
>JAATEU010000543.1 GCA_015655565.1 Clostridiales bacterium | reverse complement strand
TTTTTCAAACACGCTCTAAGTGGCTGTCCGGTTAAAGTAAATAGAGAGATACTATTTCTGATTAAGAAGGCAGGTGAATATATGCAGAAAATTATTGCTGTAATTTTGGATGAAAATAATACTTTAACTCAGATGCAGGAAGCACAAAAGATTTTTGTTTTTCAAAAAACGGAACAGAAATGGGCGAAAAAAAGGGAGGTATTAATACCGGAAATATATCAGGGAAGTATGGCAGAAATCAGAAAAAACCTGGAAAGTGTAATAAAGGAACTGGATTGATGTAAAATCATTGTGGGAAAATCCATAACGGGATTGGTTTATAACATATTTAATAATGCCGGTTTTATTATATCGGAAGCGGATGATTTTAATGAAACAATTTTAGACGGATTATATTCGGATATCCAAAAAGAAGCAGATGCATTAAATACGGAAAAGGCGTTAAATAATATCCCCACATCTCCGGTTGAAACCGAAATAAAGGGAAACTATTTCTTTGATTTCAGCTTATTAAAAAATTCCACACTGCCCTATTCCTCCAAGGAAACCATATTGCCCTTTTTAAACTCCGTCCGTTTTAACCGGCTTGAAATTCTGTGTGATCATGTAATGCCATGGTTTGATTCTGAAATGAAAAAAAGAAATCTCTTATACACAGTAACGGAAGAGGGTAAAGGAAAATGCAGGATTCTGGTTAAGCCGGTTGATGTAACAAAAAATGCAACTATTTGCTGACATGGGATGATGCACACAAAACAAGTAAAACTGTATTTGTTTTGGCGCCACAAGAAGAAGGGATAATATTATGCTCTACGAATATACTTTACAGACCCGGAAGGAAGATTTCACAAACATTACCGTAAAAGTGAAAGAGGCAGTCGGGCAAAGCGGTATAAAGGATGGTATCTGTGTAGTTTACTGCCCGCATACGACTGCTGGAATTACAATTAATGAGAATGCAGACCCGGATGTAGTGACGGACATGCTTCTTGGGCTTGAAAAAGCTTTCCCGGACAGGCGTGAGTTTAAACATGCCGAGGGAAATTCAACAGCCCACTTAAAAGCAAGTTTTGTAGGCGCAAGCCAGACTGTAATTGTCTGCGAAGGGGGATTATTGCTTGGTACCTGGCAGGGGATCTATTTTTGTGAATTTGACGGACCAAGAAACAGAAGGTTTTATGTAAAGGTGGTATAAAATTATAAAAAATCCCCGGGAAAAGGTAACATTAACCGATTAAGATTAAAAGAAATAATTTCAATAGAAAGACTCCCAAAACCTGCACATTAATTTTTTTGCAGAATAAACTGAAGTGAGAATAAGGATGCATAGCAATCCAAGGTAATTTTACGGGAGTTAATATGGATTATAATGTTTATAGCAATCAAGTTATACCTGGTGCAGGAATACCTTCCAATGATATTAATTGGTATGACATAGAGGGCCAGCCTTTTGGCCTGGCTTCCCGGTTTAATGTTATTGTATTTAACGATGCCAATAATATTATTGATGTAGAAGGTCCTGTGGCAATTGGCGGAAGCTTTAATAGCCCACGGGGACTAAGTGTTGGTTTTGAAAGAGATTCCAGGAATGAAATAGGATATTCTCCTGATTTAGTGAGATTTCTGGTCGGCGGTAATGTATCAATGGGAGGACCGTTGGTTGTTATCGGTCATGTTGTAGTTGGCGGCAGCTTCCGCGCGGCAAGGGGAAGTACCTATTTGATCGGTAAAGACGGAACACAGGGGCAGGGACAGGAACTGAATAATTTGTATCAGGCACCTGGAGGAAGTCAGTATTGGACCGTAAGTGACAGGGGAGATCATTATTTGGTTTCCAGCTATGATGTACCGCGCCATATTCCGGCCAGCAGGATTGGTGGGAATCTGCCTGTGTTTTTTCAAAATGCAAGAGACAGCATGGACTATTATATGAATTGTATTGAATCATTAGATGTCAATGGAAGTATAGTAGATAATTACCATGAATGGATTCTCCGCGGAAATGATCCGCAGCAAAATGTATTTTTAATTGATGCCCGGCCTAATGGCATATTAAATAGAGGTATCAGGGCTGAAGTACCTGAGGGAAGCCTGGTCATTGTTCGTTTTAGAACAGGGAGTAATGCACATTTGCAATATGGTCTTTATGGTGAACAAAGGCGAACAGGCCAGACCCTTTATGTATTTGAAGATGCTGCGAATATATATATGGAGGTACCTGCAGATATATGGGGCAGTATATTAGCGCCGCAGGCCATGTTCCATGCCCATTCAACAGGCGGGCAAGTCAGTGGAAATGCAGCACTTCGTGCCTTTGCCGTAAATGCTAACAGTGGATTTGAGTTTCATTATTATCCTTTCGCCGGCGGTATTTATTGCGCTGCCGTATCACCTGCACTGCCTGAGGTACCACCGCC
>JAATEU010000382.1 GCA_015655565.1 Clostridiales bacterium | reverse complement strand
TAGAAACCTGCCTCCAAAGCATAATTAACTACATTTTCATAACGTTGCAGAAACACTTCGTTAATCTTATAATCCTCATCCATACGGGTAAATGCGGTAAATGGAATACGGATACTGTTAAAACCTTTTTCTTTTAAGGAATCAATATAAATCCTGGTTACTTCAGGGTTACCCCAGGCAGTTTCGTCATCAATTTCCGAATTATCAATACGGTCAAAGGAATCAAAGCTATTGCCAAGATTTACACCTGTTCCCATTGCATCAACATATTGCTCCGATGCAGTTTTTCCAGCTGCCAATACTACTTTCTCAGAAGAAGGCATCCGTATACAGCCTAATACCATCATCAAACTCATAGCAGCAGCAAGCACTTTACCAAATTTTCTCATTATAATTCTCCCTTTCAATTTTTTTCAATTACTTCAGGCACTCTCCCATTAAACTCATTTGTGCTGAAAACACAGCAGTCCTTTATGTGGTTTTAAATTCTAAAATCTATCAAAGTAGAACCGCTTTCATTAAATCCCTTAATTCCGGATATACTTCACAATTTTCAAAAGAAAAATCAAAAGGCATCTTAAGAATTTTTTTCACTGCAATCCGTTTCAGTTTCGGAAGCAGAATATATTCTTGCTGAAGAACATACAAACATGCGCGCAGCCGGAACTGCAAAAGATAACGTTCTTCCTTTGTAATTGCCGTAAACCATTCCTCCCCGATTAAATCTAATATACGGGATGCCTGTTCTTTTTCAATATCCTGTGTCCATTCGTTCCCAATCTCCCTGGCTAACCTCATCCACTCGGAAGTTTGTTTCGGCGATACCATGCTCATAAAATGTGCGTCTTTATAACACCACAGAAGCCAGTCCACTTTCCTCTCCTCCATAAGTTCCACCGTATCTTTTAAAAGTTCCATCGTAAAATCAGAATCCCCGCAATCGGCTCCATACCCAAACTCTCCGCAAAATACCGGACAATCAAATTGATTTCCGATATGAATCAGGTTATCCAGTCCGTCTGCAATTTTTTTTCTTCTCACCTCCCGGTTCATGGAACTTTCTAAAAGATCCGGATGCCATACTGTCGGATAGTAGTGAAAGCTGAGCGCCAACTGATTATCCTGAAAATGCTCCAGACCCGAAAAATCCATGGAAAATCGGTCACCTTCCAGGACAATTACATGATTTTTATCCACCGTCCGGACAGCCTCAATGGTTTCTTCTTAGAATTCATTCAACAACGGCCACTTTGCCATAGCAGGTTCATTGAGCAGGTCATATCCCATCAAATATGGTTCTTCACAATATCGAAAAGCAATGGCCTCCCAAAGTTTTGTCATTTGTCTTCTTAGAATCTGATACTCCCAGAATAAAGACAATCCGTAGGAATTATCCGAATGCCAATCCGGATTCTGCGCTCCCGGAGTTGTATGTAAATCGATCAAAGCAAAGATTTCATACTTTTTACAAAGGGAAAAAAGACCGTCAAAGTATAAAAATCCCTCTTCCAGATATTCTTCCGTATTATTATCCTCAATAAATAAACGGTAATTAAACGGTACCCGGATAAAATTCACACCACATTCCTTTAATAATTTAAAATCTTCTTCTTTAAAAAACGCCTTACGATATTTCTTGAAAAATCCGTCCTCTACTTCCGGTCCATATTCTTTATCAAACGCTGATTTCATCATACGTTCGGAGGTAGGAAGCCCAATCATAAAATGCTCCAGATTCAGCCATGTTCCAATTCCAAATCCACGAAGTCTTATGGGCTTACCGCCATAGCTAAAGTGTTTGTCCGCGGCACGTATGTAATCCATTTTTATCCTCCCTGTCTATTAACTAAATACTTATATTTAAAATAACATATTATTCCAATTCCGGCAAGGTTGATTTTATTTCAACCCACGGCGGACGCATGAAGATTTTGCAAAAGTTCATGCGTCCGCCGTGTATTTAACCCCCTTTCCTTCCTGCGGCATATTCATGCCAAGTCTTGTGAATGGGACTTTTTCAGCAATCTCCTTCAGACAGCCACTGTTTCTGTTTAACCATTTATATTGTTACTGCTTTGTTTTCTGATAAAGTCATTAAGATTCATGGAATCAATCAGCGAGATGACTTCATCGACGGATTTTTTATTAAATTTCTGCAAAATGTTGCGTATCTGTGTTTTTACCGTTGACATTTCCACATAACGTATTTTACAGATTTCTTTTCTTGTCTTATGCAGGAGCAGCAGATTCAGGATTTCCATCTCCGTGCCGGTCAGGGAAGTAACAATATTCACAGCATATAGAAAACTGTTTTCATAAGATTTTACCCTTTTGAATTCACCTAAGATTTTTGCAGCCAGTTCCGGACGCAGAGGGACTTTTCCGTAATAAACATTTCGAATGCTCTTAATCACATCAGAAGACTTTGCATTTTTTAAAATATAATCACATACCCCGAATTGAAATGCCGCATAAATCAGTTCATCTTCTTCATATACGGTAAGGATAATTATTTTAAGATTTTTATAGTGCTCCAAAAGCTCTTTTGCGGCCCTCAAACCCGCATCCTTACTCTCCATCTCAATATCCATCAGTATAATATCCGGATGGGTTTTATGGACCTGTAAGACCGCTTCTTCTCCGCTTGACACATCCGCAATCACCTGAATGTCTTCTATCGCTGACAGCATTTTCACATACCTCTTACGTATTGGTTCCATATCTTCTGCGATTAATACGCGGATTACATTTTCAGTCATAAATTGCAAAACCTTCTCTCTCTTTATTAACACTCATGTAATTTTTATTGGAAATTTAATACACTTAAATCTCAAACAACTGATTGTACGCCCCGGGAGCAGGGTGGGTACTTAAGAGACATATTGGTTCAGATCAGGC
Source organism: Clostridiales bacterium (assembly GCA_015655565.1). Classification (GTDB taxonomy): domain Bacteria; phylum Bacillota; class Clostridia; order Lachnospirales; family Lachnospiraceae; genus Anaerocolumna. The sequence goes on along the minus strand of JAATEU010000382.1, from coordinate 1,993 downwards.
AGTAATATCCGAATGTTTGTTCCGACGTTTACATGACTTTCCACCTCAATTTTACCTTCATGGGCCATAATAATCCGATGTGTCAATGCCAGGCCGATTCCCCAGTGCTTTGTGAGCGGCTTGGAGGAATAGAAAGGAGTAAAAATATTTTTTATATTTTTTTCGGAGATTCCTATCCCGCAGTCCTGAATGGAAAGGATGATCCAATTACTGATTGACTGAAGACGGATTGCTATTTTTCTATTCGTTACCGGAATAGTTTCCATGGAATCAATTGCATTTTCCATAATGTTCTTTACTGCCTGTCCAAAATAAACCGGATCTATCATAACATTTGGAACATTGGCATCCAATTGGGTTATTACCTGACAGTTATGAAAATCATTTTTCATCCTCCTGGTAATACCGGTTACAAAGGCCTTCATATCTGTCTCAATCAAATTAAGCTCCGATTTTTTTGTGCTTTTATGTATAATATCCAACCTCTGATACAGATTATTGCAGCGGCCCAGCACTTCCCTTATTCCCTCTTCGTTCTCCTTCGTAACCTGTAATAATTCAATTTCCGACTGAATGGCAAGTAATTCATTTTTCATATAATGGCAAAAGATTTTTGAGGTAGTATCTGCCGCATCAATCTGTTTTGTAATCGTGAAATCTTTCTTCTTCATTTTCCTTTTAATCTCTGCTGTCTCATAAATACAAAAGGCACACAAAAGCGTTGTTAAAAGCAGATAATAAGGATATGCCGTATAAATAACCTGATTACTGCTAAGAGGTACGGAAAGGTAAGTAGTATAGCCCGCTATTTTTGATATCTTTACTAAAAAGGCTGGTGAAAACCAGAAAATTATTATGTACGAAAGCATAATCAGTGTATAGCAAACACCTTCACCAATGAAATAGCTTCTTAAAAAATGCAGGAAATATACTTTCTTATAGGAAAAACATAACTTAAGAATACTAAAGGTAATGATACCCATATTTACAGCAACCGTAACCCTATGAAAGGCTCTCTTGAAAAATGTGATTTGACCCAACGTCAATAGATTCGGATAGCAAAAAAGATAAATTTTATACTGAAGGTAAGGGTCATACATGAAAAATTGCAGTATTAGTATAACCGGCAGGATAAGTTTAAAATAATTCCGTCTATGGCAGGCAATCTTCTCCTGATAGGAACTGGAAAAATGATAACCAAAGAAGATGACAGCCAGCGAAGATAAGTTTAGCAAGCGGATTATAATATTTTTCGGCATGCTCACAAACATGAGGTATTTCCACACAACCTTCGGAAGTGAAAAATAATTATTCACAACATTATAGTAATAAGTATCCTTTGACAAATATAAAATCATGGATATTATTGTTACAACATACGCAATTAATGTAGCTGCCAGGTATTTTGAGGAGACCTGGTTATCTTTTTGTATAAGCAGATAAGTAAAAATGAATACAATGACCAAAACGAAACTGAACATGAATCTATTCCTCCCCCTATCTGTCAAATAAAAGAATTTTAAATAGTTCCATAGAAAGAATCCCTATGTCACTAAGATTACAAAAAATGTTCATTCATGCGTTTGTCGTGTGGAATATCCGCTTTGACTTGACGGAATACTCTATAAAAATTATAATATAAGTAATTAAATAATACAAGGAATCACCTGGTAAATTTCGGAAGGGACTGGTCATGAATAACAAAGTTCGCATTGGGTTAATTATTGTTTTATTCTTCATAGCTGTAAGTCCGGCCGTTTTGATCAGCTGTAACCGAAAGGATAAAAATTCCGTTATTTCTGACAGTACTTCTGCCGTACCCGCAAGCAGTGCCGCAGGAGATAAGGCAGTCCTGGATTACTATATATGGGAAGATGAAGAATCCTATATTACTCCTGTTATCGACGCTTACAGTTCATTACAGCCCTCTGTTCAAATCAACCTGCACGTTTTAGACAGTACTTATTATGACGCCGATATCAAAGAACTTTTA
>JAATEU010000546.1 GCA_015655565.1 Clostridiales bacterium | reverse complement strand
AATTAGCCATTTCTTCCGCCATGTCCACATCTTCTATCCGGGATAATGCTTCCGTCATATTTTCAGCCGCTGTATCAAGATTGGATATGGAATATTCCAGCCTGTTCTGATAAGCACCCAGCTTGGCCCTGATAGATGTTACTTCATTTATGGCTTCCTCATATATAGTAATGGCTTCCTCCGCTCCGTCTTCTGTACATATATTAACAGAATCAATACCCAATGTTTCAGGATTGACTTTAGGAATTCTCACATCCATTGTCTGTCCTTCATTAGCACCAATTTGTAATTCCATTGGACCTGCGTCCAGAACAGTAATTGAAATAGCTGCAGCAGTACCTCCAACTCCTCCATTGGAAGCGGTTCCGTCCGTTAAGGCATCCGTAAATTCTGTTCCGGCTGTACCCGGTTCTGCTTTAAATACCATTTTAAAACCGTTTTGATCCGTTACCTTAATCGTATTGCCACTTGATGAAATTGTTGCGGTAGAACTAAATCCGCCTGATAATTCAGCAACTGCATCCACACCCACTGCGCCGGCCTGAGAAGATAGCCCTAGTGCAGTACTTAAATCATCATTATCACAGGTTATTTTAATTGAGCTGTTTGATCCATATTCATCAGATACAAATACCAAATGTGAACTATCGGTAATATCTGCTATATTAACAGATGTATAACCGGCTGTTTCAATAGGTTCTACATCCGGATCGGTATCCTCACTTGCAAATACACTTATATTGGCAGTATCACATGCATTCCGTATTTTTTCATATACTTCTTCTAAAGTATCCCCTTCTTCAATTTCAACATCAGTCCCGTTAATATTAATAGTTCCTGTGAGGCTGTCATCAATTACCAATGAAGTATCAGTTATATTACCGCCCACAAGTACCGCCTGCCTTGCGTCTTTGGTAATGGTTATCTCATATTCCGCACTTGAAACTGTATCAGACAAGGATATTAATGTTACCGAAGCATTATCTGAATAAGACTTTTTATCAATATTTCCATTCAGAAGAGTTTTAGTATTAAATTCTGTCGTATCGGAAATTCTTTGAATTTCTTCCGTCAATTCATCTATTTCTGACTGTATTGATTTTCTGTCTTCCGTTGTATAAGTACCATTGGCAGCTTGAACGGCTAATTCTCTCATTCTTTGCAGCATGGACTCTACTTCAGTAAGGGCGCCTTCTGCAGTCTGTATCGCCGATATTCCATCGGAAGCATTTCTGGATGCTTGTTCCAGCCCTGCAATTTGTGTCTTCATTTTCTGTGAGATAGCCATTCCTGCCGCATCATCCGCCGCATGGTTAATCCGTAACCCGGAGGATAATTTTTCAAGGCTCTTATCTAAAGCGTTGTTTGTCTTTACTAATTGATTATTTGCTTTTAAGGCTGTAATATTGTGGTTTATTCTCATATTTGTCTCCTTTTCTGTGTTTTATCCGGCATACATTTATTTATTTAAATTCATTTCTATTTCTTTTATATGTACTAAAAATGTTTTAGCCAGGTTGTATAAAATATCTGTGGTAACATCCTTCTCTGGATTATAACTGCTTTCTTCCGTTTCATTTTCCGGATTATAATTATTATATCGGTCGGAGCCTGAAATTTTATTACCAATTCCATAATTTAATTGTTTTATTTCTATTCCCGTCTGTGAAACAGCTGCCTTCAGCTCCTGGCTGTTATTCACCATTACCTCAAGCCCCGTACGGTTATCACAGGTAATCAGGGCATTCATCCCCTGTTCCTTTACAGAAAAAACGGCGGAAACCTTTCCTAACGTTTTTGAATCAATATCAACGTTAACTTTTCCTTTTTCACCTGTATTCCGTAAAATAGTTACATTAACATTTGTGATATTATCTCCAACCGCAATCGGTATCTCATAGCTTTCCTTAACGGCTAATTTTTGAATAAAAGACATCCCATAGCTGATTCTTTGGAGGGTAGCTATATCCTGAGAGGTAATAATGGGATTCGAATAAGATTGGTTTAAAAGCTTATTAACCTCCTGCTCCATGGTTCCATACTGAACTTTCATAGTTTCCGGACCCGTTAAAGCCTGAATAAATCCTTCCGAAATATCAGGCAAATACACTGAATGCTGTTCTTTGCCTGCTTCCTTCACTTCCTCCGTATTACCTTTGCTGCCTTCCATAAGTTTTTTCAATTGTTTGTAGAAGGTCTGGTCCTTACTCAATAGGTCCTTTGCTGCCTGGATATTAGGAAGGCTGCCTGGCAAGTCATAATCCCTTATTAATTTAAGGGCGTCATCTGCTTGTTCCGTTAATTTCCGACAGGTTTCCAGTTTTTGATCCCAATAATCATATTCCAAGTCGGTATTTCCCTCCGTATTTAAGAATTCCTCCTGGAGTTTTTCCACAGACATATGAAGTATTTCTTCCGGATTCCCCATTGCTTGTAACTTATCCGGCGCTATTTCCTCCATAACATCCTTTAATAAATTACTCATATAACTAAACTTCTCTTCTAAATATTTTGTATTTTCATCTTTTTTATCTGAAACTCCCGTTGTCTGAAAGGAGGTATTGACCTGATCTGTTATATTTTCCCTGGTAAAGGTAAGCTGTTCCAGATAACCGTAACTCTCATCCACGGCAGCATCCACACCGCCGCTTTTAATGGTTCTTACTGCTGTCAGTAAATTATTCATGGTAACTTCCTTAGCCGCCTTTAATACCGCTCCCAATGCAGCCCCGTCTGTTTTTTCTACGGCATTTAATAACCGATAGATGCCAATATAAGATTTTTTTTCTTCCTCCGAGATGCCATTATTTTTCTCCAGCTGCCATAAATACTTACTGTACTTCTCTTCTTCACGGATTCCCAATTCACTTTTAATACCGTCAATATGCCGATTCAATTCTTCAATGGGCATATTTAACGGATTGGTGCCCTTTTTAACCAACTCTGCCGCAACTGCAGGATGAAAATTTTTCATCATTTGGTTTACCTGTTCATCATAGGACTTAATATACTGGATATTTTCATTAGTTATTTCAATTCCATTATAACCTAATATCCGTACTGCCCTCTCATTGGCCTGTGTCGGTTCAAGCTTCATATCCTCTAATATGGCATCCACATTCCTGAAGGCCTTCGTAATGGAATCACCCATATCAGACCGTGGTTTTGTCATAAGGGCTTCATAGGCTTCCCCTGCTTTGTCAAACGCTTGTCTTAATTCTGTTCCTGCTGCTATAAGCTCATTTACCGTTTCCGTGCTTCGGTTTGGCAGTATGCTTCCAAGGATATAGCTTGGCATTCCTTTCAGTTCTTCAATGCCCTGCAGGCTGTTTTTCAGTACTTCCACATTTTCCGTACTGACCACCGCATTTCCTTCTTTTAAAAGATTCTTATAGTACTGATTTTCTATATCCTTTAAACCGTCCACTATTTTACTAAGAGAGTCGGTATCAAGTTGAAAACCCTTTTTCATTAATTGCCGACCGGCCTCCAGTGTCATCTTCAGGCGGATTTCTTCTAATTGTCTTCTTACGGTTATGGTCTTTATATCTACAGCATCTGCCGTATCCGTGCCGGTTTCCCCGTTTGTTTTATCTTCATATTCAGGCCGGCCGGTTTCCCTGCCTTTATCCTGCTCATCCAGCTGTTTTTGTGCCTCCTGCAGCTTGCGGCAATTTATCAGATCCGTTCCGTCAGCCTGGTTATCCGTAACTGCAAGCCTTACGGCTTCATCGCTGACAGACAAAAAAGCTGTTATAGCTTGGGAAACCTGTTCTTACGCGGCAATTCCCAGGGACGCCGACTCCGGAGCTTTACCTGCTGCAAAGGCTTCCACCGTCTTCTCTAATACTGCTTCTTCCTGAGTATTATTCTTAATCAGGCTTAAATCCCTGTAAGCCCACAAAGTATTCTCTGTTAAGGGCAGCTGATGATTTAACAGCCATCTGGCTGATTCCGTATTCTCTTTATTTACCTCTAATCCCGCATTGTTTATTATCTCGCTTATCTGTCCCTGCAAGCTGGTAAAGACTTCGTCCGTGATCTCCTTTTTTTGGGAGTCACTGCCGCTGTACTGGGCCTTATAAATATTCTCAATGGTTGGCTTCAGGTTGTTTTTAACCAGATAATTCATGGCTTTATCCGACATCTGCAATGCAGCGGAGGCCAATTCCATGACATTTGCAATTTTTATGATATTGGCCTCCGTAACCGGCAAATTGGAATCAATTAATTTTTGCACTATTTTTTTTGTCACGCCGTTATAATCTGCCATCTTTTCAATTTCTTCCGTCTTTTTATCAAGATTCTCTTTTTGGCCGGCTAAATTTTTCTCTTTTACCGTCCGCTGCGTTTTGATACGCTGTAATGCGCGGTCTAGGCGCTCAATATTATATTCTTCAAGAGAAATACCCTCTTCACTAATCGCCTTATAATCATCTCTTGACATACGGTCCGCTGTACTATCCAGCCGTTCTTCTTCCGCAGCATCCTCTTCCTTTT
>JAATEU010000066.1 GCA_015655565.1 Clostridiales bacterium | reverse complement strand
GCCGGTTCAGAAGATTACCATAGTTCCCAGAACCATGGGATCCTTAGGTTATGTAATGCAGGTACCGGAGGAAGAAAAATATCTCATGAGCAGGGATGAATTAATTGCCAGAATTGTAACTCTTTGCGGCGGCCGTGCTGCGGAGCAATTGGTATTTCATTCTATCACTACCGGAGCTGCCAACGATATCGAAAAAGCGACCCAATTGGCAAGAGCCATGGTAACACAGTATGGAATGTCCGAAAAGTTCGGCCTTATGGGATTGGAATCCATTGAAAACCGTTACCTGGATGGCAGGGCAGTATTAAACTGCGGAGATGCGACGGCAGCAGAGATTGATTTGGAAGTAATGTCTATCCTGAAGGACTGCTATAAGAGGGCAGAAGAATTATTGGCCGGTAACCGTGATGTAATGGATAAGATAGCTGCCTTTCTCGTGGAAAAAGAAACCATAACCGGCAAGGAATTTATGGGAATCTTCCGTGATGTAAAAGGATTGCCGGCGGAAGATACGGAAAACAAGGGTAATAACAGCGGTAATGTTTATGATAGTCAAGCTGATAACACGGAGCCGGTACTTTAAAGAAATACAGCAATATTACCTGCAGAATCAATCTGTTTTATAAGCCTGTCATAAAACAAAAAGGTAACACACGCTTAGCCCAGCCCAAGCTTCGAAAAATATCAAGTCTGTTCCAGGTACAAGTCACGGCGAATGCAGGAGGAAAATAATTCCAGGGAGATTTTTGGAGCTTTTTAGTGTCTTAGGAGTTCTTTTCCGGAAGCCTGTCTGTTATTCATATAAAAAGGAGCATACCATGTTTTTTGATATAGAAGAAGAATTAAAGAAACTCCCTGCTAAACCGGGTGTATATATTATGCATGATAAGCAGGATAATATTATATACGTGGGTAAGGCAATAAGCCTTAAAAACCGTGTCAGGCAATATTTCCAAAACAGCCGGAACCTGACCCGGAAGATACAGCAGATGGTAGCCCGTATTCAATGTTTTGAGTATATCATTACTGATTCCGAGTTAGAGGCCCTGGTTTTAGAAAGTAATTTAATTAAGGAACACAGGCCCAAGTACAATACTATGCTTAAGGATGATAAAAATTATCCTTATATTAAGGTAACCGTTCATGAAGCTTATCCAAGGATTTTGTTCGCAAGGGAAAGAGGAAAGGACAAAGCCAGATATTTTGGACCATATACCAGTGTGAAATCAGTAAAAGACACCATTGAGCTTATAAGAAAGATTTATTATACCAGGACCTGCAACCGTAATCTGCCGAAAGATATGGGAAAAGAAAGGCCCTGTCTGTATTATCATATCAAACAATGCAAAGCCCCGTGCCAGGGCTATATTTCCATAAAGGATTACAGGGAATCCATCAACCAGGTTCTTGAATTCCTGAATGGAAATTATTCGCTCATAACCAGGCAGTTGGAACAAAAAATGAAGGAAGCCTCTGAAAATATGGAATATGAAACAGCAGGGGAGTTTAGGGATTTATTAAATAGTGTTAAACAAATTTTGGAAAAACAAAAAATAACTAGCGGTGAGATTGAGGACAGGGACATTCTGGCCGGCACTTGCGCCGGAGATGAGGCTGTGGTGCAGGTATTTTTTATCCGCAGCGGAAAATTAATAGGAAGGGAGCATTTTTACCTCACCGGTGTGGAACAGGAGTCAAAAAGCAGTATAATGACAAGCTTTGTAAAACAGTTTTATGCAGGAACCCCCTTCATACCGCGGGAGCTTATTTTGGGTGATGCCATAGAGGACCGGGAGATTATCGAAGAATGGCTGACCTCCAAACGCGGGCAGAAGGTATATATTAAAGTACCGGTAAAGGGTGAGAAGGAAAGGCTGGTTGAACTGGCCAGGAAAAATGCCTCCATGGTATTGCAGCAGGATGCTGAAAAAATCAAGCGGGAAGAAGCAAAAACCGTCGGAGCCCTTGCGCAAATCGGGAAGATGCTTAGCATTCCCGGTTTATTTCGAGTAGAAGCCTTTGATATTTCTAATATCAGCGGTTTTGAATCCGTAGGCTCCATGGTAGTTTATGAAAATGGAAAACCGAAACGGAATGATTACCGTAAATTTAAAATAAAATGGGTAAAGGGGCCTGACGATTATGCCTCCATGCAGGAGGTACTTACCAGGCGCTTTATCCATGGTATAAAAGAAGAACAGGAACGAAGGGAAAAGAAGCTGGATGCAGGATATGGAAGTTTTAACCGGTATCCGGACTTAATTATGATGGATGGCGGCAAAGGGCAGGTAAATGTAGCGGAAAAGGTTATTGCGGAGTTAAATATGAATATTCCGGTCTGCGGCATGGTAAAGGATGATAATCACAGAACCAGGGGACTTTTTTTTAATAATCAGGAGATTCCCCTGGAGCATAGCAGTGAAGCCTTTAAATTAATAACAAGAATTCAGGATGAAACCCACCGTTTTGCTATTGAATATCACAGACAGCTCCGGGGTAAGACCCAGGTACATTCTATATTGGATGATATCGAAGGAATCGGAAGCTCACGGAGACGGGCATTAATGAAGCATTATCAGTCACTGGAAGCAATAAAGGCAGCAACGGTTGAGGAACTTGCCGCAATAGAAACAATGAATATCCGGTCTGCAAAGCAGGTATATGAGTTTTTTCATTAATAGTGTCCCGGCAGGTTTTTATAAAGTTATTTACAGCATAGGAAGGTCTGTGTTAGAATAAAGCTGGGATTTAAATTTCATTTATGACAATAGAATTTTTGTCTGGAGCATTCTATTGCAGGATTGCTGTGCAGAGAAAGGAAGTATTTATGTATACGGTACAATTGTCAAATTTAATTGAGAAAATGAATCTTGAAAATGTTACGTCGGGAATTGATATCAGGCATATTAAGCTTTGCCAGCCGGATGTAAATCGGCCTGCACTTCAGCTTGCCGGATTTTTTGATTATTTTGATTCAGAACGTGTCCAGGTAATTGGGCATGTAGAATATGCATATATGCAGAAAATGGAGAAGGATCATGGACAGGGTATCATGGCTAAGCTAATGGATTATAAAGTACCCTGCATAGTTTTCTGCAGAAATATCGAAGTCACGCCGGAACTGATACAAATGGCAACTGAAAAAGGTGTTCCTATCTTACGTACCGTTAAAACAACCTCTTCCTTTATGGCAGAAGTTATTCGCTGGCTTAATGTAGAATTAGCTCCCAGGATATCCATTCATGGTGTATTGGTTGATGTCTACGGTGAGGGAATCCTGATAATGGGTGAAAGCGGTATTGGCAAGAGCGAGGCTGCTTTGGAGTTAATCAAGCGGGGACACCGTCTGGTAACAGACGATGTGGTAGAGATTAAAAAAGTCAGCGACGATACACTAATTGGAACCGCACCGGACATAACCAGACATTTTATTGAATTAAGGGGTATCGGAATTATTGATGTAAAAACACTCTTTGGTGTAGAAAGTGTTAAGGATACCCAGTCAATCGATCTGGTGATTAAACTGGAAGAGTGGAATAAGGAGCAGGAATATGACAGATTAGGCCTGGACGAACAATACACGGAATTCCTCGGCAACAAAGTTGTATGTCATTCCATTCCCATAAGGCCGGGCAGGAATCTGGCTATTATCTGTGAATCGGCAGCGGTAAACTACAGACAGAAAAAGATGGGGTATAATGCGGCACAGGAACTATATAACAGGGTTACCAATAATTTAATGAAGAAAGCAAAATTGGAGGATGAATAACTTCTTTCCTGCAATTACAAAGGAACGACAGAATATAAATAAAAAGAGGATAAGATGAATGGAAGGATTATGTTTTGGAATTGATATTGGAGGGACCTCTGTTAAACTGGGGCTTTTTAAGGAAAATGGCAATCTGCTGGATAAGTGGGAGATTCCAACCAGAAAAGAAGAAAGCGGAAGCTATATCTTAAAAGACGTCGCAGAATCTGTCAGGAAAAAGATGGAAGATGAAAAGCTGGTAAAAGCTCAAATCATTGGAATAGGAATCGGTGTTCCGGGTCCAGTGACGGAAGACGGTACGGTAATAAATTGTGTTAATTTAGGCTGGGGTGTTTTTAATGTAGCAGAAGAAATGAAACAATTAACGGGTTTTGGTACAAAGGCCGGCAATGATGCCAATGTAGCTGCTTTAGGTGAAATGTGGCAGGGCGGCGGCATGGGTTATAAGAACCTTATTATGGTAACCTTGGGAACCGGAGTAGGCGGAGGCGTTATCCTGAATGGGGAAATCCTTACCGGCAGTAATGGGGCGGCAGGTGAAATTGGGCATATTACAGTTAACTATGAAGAAGAAGACAGCTGCGGCTGCGGTAAACAAGGCTGTTTAGAGCAGTTTGCTTCTGCAACCGGTATAGTAAAAGAGGCAAAAAGGCTGCTGAATCAATCAGGAGAATTGTCCAAGCTCAGGGGGATTCAACATCTTTCTGCCAAGGCAATCTTTGATTGTGCAAAAGAAGGAGATGCATTATCTGTTAAGTCGGTGGAACAGCTATGCAGGTATTTAGGGATTGCTTTATCCCATGTTGCTGCAGTGGTAGATCCCCAGGCCTTTGTTATTGGAGGCGGTGTATCGAAAGCCGGCAGTATGCTGACAGATTTAATTAAAAAATATTACGAGCAATATGTATTATTTGCTTTAAAAAATAAAGAATTTAAGCTTGCCAGGTTAGGCAATGATGCTGGAATTTACGGTAGTGCAAAGCTGATAATCGGAAAATAAAATCAATGGTTGTGAAAAGTTAAATAAAAGCATATACTAAATAGCACATAGGATAGTAATACGGGCAGAATTCGAAGTTATGTGGATACTGCAATGGGAGTTCATATGAAAGAGGCATTTTATCAAAAATTAAAGAGCATAATAAAGGATAACCAGATTATGATGGAAGAACCTCTTGCCAGGCATACTACCTTTGAGATAGGTGGCCTCGCACAATTTCTTGTATTACCGGAGACGGCTTCCCAGGTGGCTGCAGCGGTAAAATTGTGTCAGGAAGAAAATATGCCCTATTATATAATGGGGAATGGCAGTAATCTTCTGGTCGGTGACAAGGGATATCAGGGAACCGTGATAAAATTAAGCCGGGCATTCAGTAAAACTACGATAGACAGGGAACAATATATTGTTCGGGCCCAGGCAGGCGTGCTGTTATCCGGACTGGCTGAGGAGGCTGCAGAGCAGGGTCTGGCGGGCTTTGAATTTGCCGCCGGTATTCCGGGTACGCTTGGTGGTGCGGTAACCATGAATGCAGGTGCCTATGATGGTGAAATAAAGCAATCCATTGTGAAAACTGTTGTATTAGATCAAACAGGCGGTATTCTTAAGCTTAATAAGGAAGAGTTAAAAATGGGTTATCGCAAAAGTATTATTCAGGTTAATAAATATATTGTTTTAGAGGCTGTATTTTGTTTTTCACCAGGTAATAAAGAAGATATTAAGAACAAAATAAATGAACTTAATGCCAGGAGACGTGAAAAGCAGCCTTTGGAATATCCCAGCGCCGGCAGTACTTTTAAAAGACCGGCCGGATATTTTGCCGGAAAATTAATTATGGATTCCGGTTTAAGAGGTTATCAGGTAGGCAATGCGCAGGTTTCTGAAAAGCATTGCGGTTTTGTCATTAATAAAGGTGGAGCAACAGCTTTGGAAGTAAAAACTTTAATTTCTGATGTGATACAAATTGTTTATAATAAATTTGGAGTTGTGTTAGAACCTGAAGTAAAGTTTTTGGGTGAATTTTAACAGATTGAGAGGCTGCTATGAGGCTGGTTATTGTGACGGGAATGTCCGGGGCAGGAAAAAGTTCTGTATTAAAAATGCTGGAAGATGCAGGATATTTTTGTGTAGACAATCTTCCTATCCAACTCATTTACAAGCTTGTTCAGCTTACTTTCAACGGAACAGAAAAATTTGACAAGGTAGCGTTAGGAGTCGATATCCGCAGCGGACAGGCATTGGAAGAGTTAGATGAGATATTGGAACGAATGAAAACAGATGGATATATGTATGAGATATTGTTTTTAGATGCGAAAACAGAGGTTTTGGTAAAACGTTATAAGGAAACCAGAAGAATCCATCCCTTATCCGGTTCAGGCCGTGTAGAGCAAGGCATAGAAGACGAGAGGGAAAAACTGGGATTTATAAAAAAGAAGGCAGATGTAATTATTGATACCAGCCAGATGCTGATACGTGAATTAAAGTCTGAGGTTGATAAAATATATACAAAAAATG
>JAATEU010000598.1 GCA_015655565.1 Clostridiales bacterium | reverse complement strand
TCAGGATTTGCCCCAAAGATATCTTCTCCGGCAGTTCTTGCTTTCTCTGCCTTTTGAACTTCCTTGGCACGCCCCACATAAGCAGGATCTTTCCTGGATAAGGTAAACTCTGCCAAACCTAAAGGATTGGAACGGTAGGAAGAGGTCTCGCCGGACGGAATTAATTCATCCGTTGTTGTAACCGGATCCTGAATAACTGAGACAACCTTTAGCACCATATCTTCAGTTAAGCTTGCCATAGCAGGCCAGTCAACGATACCTGGGCCAAATTTTACTTCTGCAGCCGGATCTGCATTGCCTGTTCCGTCATATACACGATTGTCATAAATCTTTCTGTCAAAAAAATATCTGGGTTTCGTAAAGTTTATATCAATATCTTCCCCAGAGGTTAAATATCCTTTATTGGCAGCAGTTGCAGCTATGGATCTGGCATCCATTAAAGCAACGGATGCAATCTGGCCGCTTGTAATCTTGGAGCCTTCCCTGTTCGGGAAGTTTCTGGTGGTATGGCGGATGCTTAAGCTATTGTTGGAAGGCACATCTCCCGCGCCAAAACAAGGTCCGCAGAAAGCCGTCCGGATGGTTGCACCGGTTTCCATTAATTTAGATACTACACCATTTTTAACTAATTCCATAAAAATCGGTTGGCTGGCCGGATATACACTTAAGGAAAATTCATCCGCACCAATGTATTTACCCTCTAATATATCAGCAGCATCACACAGATTCTCAAAACCGCCGCCGGCGCAGCCGGCAATCACACCCTGGTCGATGTATAATTTTCCATTTCTTATTTTATTCCTTAAGGTATACTTAATTTTATTGCTGCAACTGATTAAGGCTTTCTTTTCAACTTCACCTAAAATATCATGCAGATTAGCATTCAGTTCATCAATGGTATAAACATTACTTGGATGGAAAGGCATGGCAATCATAGGTTTTATTTCAGATAAATCAACATAAATCATTCCGTCATAATATACGGTTTCCTTTAGCTTTAATTCTTTATATTCTTCCGGTCTGCCGTGAAGTTCATAAAATTCCTTCACCGGTTCATCCGTAATCCAGATAGAAGAAAGACAGGTGGTTTCCGTCGTCATAACATCAATGCCGATACGGTAATCAACACTGAGGTTTTTAACGCCATCCCCGATAAATTCCATTACTTTATTATTTACATATCCGTTTGAAAATACTGCTCCGATAATCGCCAGGGCAATATCCTGGGGACCAACACCTTTTCTTGGGGTACCCGTTAAATATACACCAACTACTTTCGGCATATTAATATCATAAGTCCTTAAAAGAAGCTGCTTTACAATTTCGGGTCCTCCCTCTCCAATTGCCATGGTACCCAGGGCACCGTGGCGGGTGTGGCTGTCAGAGCCTAAGATCATTTTACCTCCGCCTGCCAGCATTTCCCTTGCATATTGATGAATAACCGCCTGATGGGGAGGAACATAGACTCCGCCATATTTTTTGGCACAGGACAAACCAAACATATGGTCATCCTCATTGATTGTACCTCCAACAGCACATAAACTATTGTGACAGTTGGTCAAAATATAAGGAACCGGGAATTTCTCCAGACCGCTTGCCCTTGCAGTCTGAATAATACCTACAAAAGTAATATCATGGGAAGTTAACTTATCAAATTTTACCTTCAGCTTTTCCATATTGCCGGAAGTGTTGTGGGCCTTCAGTATTTCATAGGCCAAAGTATTTTTAGCTGCAGCTTCCTTTGAACAGGCTTCGCCAAGTTTTGAGGAAAGCATTTCTGCAGAAGTATTTTGTTCATCAATTATTTCAGTGCCGTTGCATACATAAGCACCTTTCTCATATAGTTTAATCATAGTTGGGTCTCCTTCTTTTGTCTTATTAAAAATGACTATTCTATTTTATATTCAGTCCTGCAAATCATATAAAGTAACGATTCAGCCGTAACGGCTAAAGATGCTTTTGATGCGCACAAAACAGGTAAAATGTAATATACAATTAATAGCATCTATATAATCATAATGTTTATGGGTAAAATAATCAAGGAATTTTTATTTTTTTATAAAAAAATCAGGTTAAAATGAATATATATGCAATGATTTCATTTTAACCTTAATATTTAATCTATTAATACCCTCACAGGACAAACGCAGGAAGATTTGGTAAAATTTCCCTTCCTGCGTTTGTCCTGCCCTCACCTGCACACTAAGTAAAGGGTATTATTTGTTATGTTCTTTATCCGATATGTCCTTTACCGTATCCCGGATAATCAGCTTTGTGTCTAAAAAAACTTTACTGATACTTTTTTTTCTGTCTTCTATTAATTCAAACAACAATTCCGTGGCCCTGACTGCAAGCATTCCCATATTACGCTCAACGGTTGTTAGCGGAAAAACCGTATTGCAGAACCACCCTATATTATCAAAACCAATGACGGATATATCATCCGGAATCCGCAGTCCCGCTTCTTCAATTGCTTTTGCCGCACCAAAGGCCATCTCATCATTAAAAGATAAAATTGCTGTTATTTCATAATTTAATAATTCTTTGCCGCCATAATAACCGCTCCTGATACGATAGTCTCCCGTCACAACAGGTATGGAATCCGCCTCCAGATTATATTTTTGAAAAGCCTGCCGCCAGCCCCTGTGTCTTGTCCTTGTTGATGCCAAGCTTGGAATACCTTCAATAATACCAATTTTCCTATGGCCGTTTTGGATTAAGTATTCCATAGCCTCCATTTCACCTTTTGCCTCGTCCGTCAGTATATTCGCTACATTATGGTAAACGGACCGGTTAAATACCACTACCGGGATATTTTTTTCGATCGCTTCTTCAATAAATTCATCATCTTCCGGCTTTTGGCTTAAAATTAAGATTCCATCATATTTCGCGGTACTTAAGGTATTTGGTTTATGGCGGTCAATTCCTTTTACCACAACATTATAAGAATTATCAATTGCATTATATACGGATTTTACCACATCATGAAGGATAAAAGGCGAAGACATGCTTCCAATATTGGAAAAATAAAGCCCGATGGTATAGGATTTCGCCAGCTTAAGATTTACTGCATTTTGATTTGGCGTATACCCCAGTCTATGGGCAGTTTCCAGAATCTTATCTCTGGTTTTGGAATTGTCTCCAAGACCTCCCCTTAATGCACGCGATACGGTTGAATAAGAAACTCCCACTTCTTTTGCAATATCTTTAATCGTAACTGACATTTAACCAACCTCTGATTTGACATTCCGGTAGATGTCCTCTAAGTATTTTCTGGAGCTGACAGCATTGGAAGGTTGGGTGTCTTCCAGCAGGACATGAACAAACGGCTTATGTTTTTTAATCAGGCCTAATAGCAAATCATAATGAAGGGAACCGTTTCCGATAGGATTCCCCACAATTTTCTTGTTTTCTATCCGAAAATCCTTCACATGAATTGCTGCAATATCTTCGCCAAATAATTCAAAAGCACCTTTTATTATATCCTCCTGTGCTTTATAGTTGTCATAAGATAACAGATTCACCGGATCTAAAATAATCTGGAGATTCGGTGAATCCACAGCATTTAAAACCCGGTTTGTACGTTCAATATCAGATACAATATGATTATACACAGGCTCAATTCCAATGATTACACCCATTTTTTCAGCATACTCCACTATTACTTTTATATTATCAGTAAAAACCTGAAGGGCGGCTTCGGAATGATTGGCTTTTTCAAAAGCATAATCCCGATTCACGGCTCCTGTTTCCGTTCCAACTAAACCACATCCT
>JAATEU010000385.1 GCA_015655565.1 Clostridiales bacterium | reverse complement strand
TGAAAAGATGGGAATTCTTGATGCTATTCATGAAGGATTGGTAGCCGTTGATCATTTGTGCAGAATAACTCTTATTAATGATTCGGCACTAAGTATATTACACTTTGAAAATCAAAATAAGGAGCATATGATAGGGCATAACATAAAAGAGCTGATTTCAAATACCCGTTTGTTAAATGTACTTAAAACAGGAGAATCGGAATATGAAAATGAGCAGAGAATCAATAATACCATAATCATGACGAATCGAATTCCGATTAAAAATAGAGGAAAGATTGTGGGAGCCATTGCAAGTTTCAGAGATAAAACTGAGGTGACCAGATTGGCAGAAGAACTTACGGATGTTAAAAAAATGGCCTGGTCCTTACGGGCGCAAAATCATGAATTCATGAATAAGCTTCATACCATAGCAGGACTGATACAACTGGAAGAGTACGAAATGGCGCTGCAGTTTATATCAGATATTGCTAAAGTAAGAAGTAATATAAGTAATATTTTAACTGAAAATATAAAAGACGCTTCCCTCTCAGCATTACTCCTTTCAAAATATAATAAAGCGGAGGAGTGCAGAGTTAAATTAATCATTGAGGAAGCTTCAAGATTGTCAAAGTTACCACAATATATGATGTCGGAAGACATTGTATCAATTGTAGGAAATTTAATTGAAAATTCCCTGGATGAAATGAAGAGTGACGGAAAGGGTATTATATCGGTTAAAATAGTTGAAGAGGAATATTTCCTTAGGATTACAGTTAAAGATAATGGCGGAGGAATTCCATCCGAATACAGGGAAAAAATTTATGAACAGGGTTTCTCAACAAAGGAAGGACAGCGCGGTCATGGTATGTTTATTGTAAAGAAGATTGCTGATGAGTTTAACGGTACAATCAATTTAGCAACAGAGGAAGGTGTGCGTTGGGATATATCTATCCCTATGATAAGCAGTTAAGTGTGAAAAATACAAAGTATTTTCACACTCTATCTAAAGCAGTATCCGAACATGTTTAGGATATGCCGTGAGAGCTAAATCAGCAATAAACCCTGTGGAATGAAATAAGAACAGCAGCAACCGGCAAAAACAGGAGCAATTTAGAATACGAGGAGTGATAAGCTTGATTGAAGTAATGATTGTCGAAGATGATCCTATGGTAAGGGAAATAAATTCAAAGTTCCTAAAAAGAATTGAAGGATTTAATTTGTATAAAGCAGTTTCTAATCTGGAGGATGCAAAAAAATATGTAACTGTTAAAAAACCGGATTTAATTTTATTGGATGTATATCTTCCGAAAGAAAATGGGATTGATTTCCTGAAATGGATTAGAAGACAGGCGATAGGTATTGATGTTATTTTAATTACAGCAGATAAATCAATGGAAAGAATACGGGAAGCCTTGCGGTATGGAGTTGTAGATTATCTGATAAAACCATTTAGTTTTGAAAGATTTAAAGAATCACTTATGCAATTTAAAAACAGGTATTATCAATTTAAAAAATATGAAGTCATGGAACAAAATGATTTAGACAGGCTCATAACCAGTTCTTCTGTTTCACAAAATGAAGATGAATTTGCGAAAGGACTGAATAAATATACTTACAGGGCAATTTGGGATGAAATCGAAAAAAGCAATCAGGAGGAATTTACAGCGGAGTATTTAGCAGAGAAATTAGGAATTGCAAGAGTAACGGTTCGAAGATCTCTGGAATTTATGGAAAAAGAAAATAAAGTGGATAAATTGGTGGAATACGGCAAAGTTGGCAGACCACAACATAAATATCATAAAATTTAAAAAGGCTGTAGATTCAGCAGGATTAAAGCAAATCATATGGATATATAAGATACCTGTTTGAAGAAATCGTTGATGATGGCGTTGAAGCAATGGGATACGGCTACAAAAACAAAAATATATAATGCATAAGTAATGACAGGAAGCAGCGGTCATTCCCGCTGGCTTCCTATTATGCTTATTTATTCGTTCCATAAGCGCAACCAATAACTTGTGCCTGCACACTTTTTCCTCCTTATTTCCAGACCTCCTCTGCGATTTCTTTAATTAATGCAAGCTTCTTCCATTGCTGCTCCTCCGTCAGGATATTGCCCTCCTCAGTGGAGGCAAACCCGCACTGGGGACTCAGGCATAAGCGTTCCGCAGGAATATATTGTGCCGCTTCCTGAATCCGGGCAATGATCTGCTCCTTGTTCTCCAGTTCTCCTGTTTTAGAGGATATAAGTCCAAGCACAACCAGTTTATTGCCGGATACCTGTTTCAAGGGTGAGAAATCACCTGCACGGTCGGTATCATATTCCAGATAATAGGCGGAAACATTTTCTTTCCCGAGAAGTGTTTCCGCAACCGGCTCATAACCGCCGGAGGTCGCCCAGGTTGAGTGATAGTTGCCGCGGCAGACATGGGTGGTCACAGTCAGATCTTCCGGAAGCTCTGTGATGGCATCGTTGTTCAGGCGAAGGTAGAGATTTTGCAGATCCAAAACGTCGTAACCCCCACCTGCCATAGCAGCCCAGAAGTTTTGATCACAGAGCATGCCCCAGGTGCAGTCGTCAAGTTGGATATTCCGGCAGCCCAGCTCGTAAAATGCCAGAATTGCCTTATGATATGCGGCTGAAATATCCTTGTAAAGCTCTTTACGGTCAGGATAATATTTTGCAATTTCTTTTTCATTTTCTCCGCGGACTAATTCCGCAAAAAATTGGGCGGGAGCGGGGATGGTCTGTCTGGCAGTTACATCATCGCCGGCAGCTTGTTTTAAGAAGCTGTAATGAGCTAAAAACGGATGTCCGGAAAAACGGATTTTACCCGAAAGACGTGCGGAATCCGCCCTGGTTTCTTCTCCGTGAAAGAAATATCCGTGTTCAAGTATCACATGCTCCACACCGTCAAAGCCCCAAAAGAAATCCAAATGCCAGTAGCTGCGGCGGAATTCTCCATCCGTCACAGCCTTCAGCCCGCTTTCTTTTTGTTTGGCAACAAGCTTTTTGATTTCTTCGTCTTCAACCTGTTTAAGTTCCGCTTGTGTGATTTTCCCGGCTGCATATTTTTCCCTGGCATCTTTTAAGGTTTGAGGACGCAGGAAACTGCCGACCACATCATAGCGGAAAGGAACTTTTGTTCTTTTGGTTGTGTTTTCAAAAAAAATACTCATAGATGATTCTCCTTTGTATTCTGAAAGTTTTTATCAGTATACCATGGAGAAAATCATATAGGGTAACACTTATATTTTATATTGATATATAGATGATATCTATAACCTGTTCCTGTAACGGAAGGGCGTATTCCCGAATCACAGATTTCAATTCGTTCATATAAGGATTTGCCTGTTTACTGAGACGCAACTGATGATTTGCAATCCATCCAACCTGAATCGGG
>JAATEU010000626.1 GCA_015655565.1 Clostridiales bacterium | reverse complement strand
CCAACGTAAAAAAGCCACTACAGAGCTATTTGCTCCATAATGGCTTACATTTTTTGAATATTCAGTTCTTAGATGCCATGTTAGATTGAACTTATGTTGAGCAAAGTTTAATCAACAAATTGGAATTGGACAAAATCGCTGTATGATAGCCTGCCAAGGTCATGTTGCAGTGATTGTCAGTTAGAATTTTTTGAGCTAAAGATTATAAACATAACCTGTCCGTAAACTGAAATTTGTTGCCTTCATCTCAAACACCTGCTATTACGTTAATTCTATATGTAGCATATGCAACTAACCTTCCGTATTACTATTTTTATGTTCATTAACAATCTTTTGCATTTGTTCCAATACTTGCTTATCTTGCTTATTTCTCAAGTTTTCTATTTTACCCGCATACTCTTGAATGCCTTCTTCATGTATTATACATCCAGATACGTCATAACTAATTGTTTTCTGATTTTTAAAATTAAAATAAATAGCCTTGGACAATTCGTATTTTTCTTGACAGCAATACTTATATTTTTTCCCACTTCCACAAATGCATAAACTATTTCTACCAATTTTTCCTTTTATCTTCTGCAAGTAATCGCTAATGTATTGAATGGAATTTAAACTTAAATCCTTATCCTCGTCATACCAAAATACTTCTCTTTTAACAATGAAATCTTTTATTGTGCCATCATTGTATATCATAATGTTTTTAGTAGGACTGTATGTGGACAAATCGCTATCTTTTACCTTTTCTAAAATCTCCTGATTCTTACCAACACATTTCACATATGAATTCTGAAAAATAACGCTATTCAACTTTTCAGCACTGTCATTATTTATAACATTAAATTTATTTTCTCTTATGAATTCTGGCTTTCTGCCTTGATAAAAGACTACATAATACTTTGCACTTAATGGCAAAAGAATCATTGTATCTCTCATCCCTATCTGACGATTTGACGCATTGGAAAATTTATTTTTATATTTTAAGGCTACAGTAGACATATATTGATCACTAATAATAAATCGTTCTTGTTCATCAACAAGTATTGCCGTACTGTAACATTCATTTATTGTTCTGCATAAGCCGTTTATAAATCTATCATTAAATATGTTAAATATCATTCTCTCTACTCTATCCAATTTCGGATTTTCCGAAGAGAAAGAATATTCATATAACATCGCTCCACTTCTAAAATAAAACATTACAAAAATGGGCATTGCTTTCTTCATATCATTAACATATTTTTCGCAGTTGGCGTCATCTTCATATTCACGTTCCAATACCTCAAGCGCCTTATCAAGCCATGAAATCAATTGACCTTCAATTTTTGCGAAAAAAAGCTCTAAAGTATTTGTTCCCAATGCCGGATGTTCATAAACATAGTTTTGTGCCATAACACTGTCTATTGCTTTTTTAGAAATAATTTTCTTTTCAATATATAGTTCAAACGTTTTCTTTTGGTCATCTGCGAAATGCTTCAAAATTCCTCTCGAAACGTAGTGTTGATTTTTAGTTATTCCCATAACGCACCTTCTAATCACATTATAATTTCATATGTAATCTTTCACTTAACTTTAATAGATTTATATTATAGTATACTGACCTTGCCACTACCCAGAAGCTAATGTCCTTATAGCTGCGCTGTTTCAATAATCTCAATCAGTTAGACGTTCATGCAACACTAAAATCGGTATCCAGAGGAAATTGTCAAACTCATTTTACCATCTATATCTTCGGTGTCGGAAATGTAATTCATGAAGTCCAGCTTCTTTACAAATAGAGGACAAAACTTTTAATATTTCTTCCCGCGTAAGATTAAACCAATCGCTAAGCGCTCCATCAGAAAAGCAGTAGAAAACATTTTCTCCTGTGCCATATTTTGTATATGCTTTTTCGGCCTCGGCTATCTTCAACCGTCTACGAATTGAAACCAGCATATCAGCAACAACATCCAGTTTTTCACGCCATAGAGGGTTTTGAACTGCAGATTTTCCTTCGGCTTGCTTTAATATATTGCCATCCCGTGTCCGCAACACACCAGTGTTTAGTACAATAAGGGTATCCTCAATCGCTTTATCAAAGTCCTCCATCCGTACTTCTTGCCTAATATTATCTTGAAATGCTGGACGGTCAAAACATTGAATAAAAAACCTAATAAGCTCCTTATCTTGTTCAACCGATTGTGCCGGTGATGTGGCTTCAATTTCTGAAATAGCTAATTCTTCAGCAACCTTTTTCCAAGATAGAAGTCCCTCTTTGGTGTATCGGGTGGTATCTGTATCTATCAATTTGGAGCATGATTGGCATAGCCAAATCCCGTTTTCAAAGGATTTTCGTTCTTCAGGTGTCATGCATGTATCATATCTAGGACCTCCTTTTGCTGCCGCACAGATATGAGCAGCAACCCCAATATTAGTAAATCTTTAGGGATCATCATTTGATCCACAAGTCAGTTTTCTACAATTCGGATTACTGCATTTTCTGCCGACTCGATTAGCTAACAATTCCTTTGTGGAGAAAGAAAAATCATCACGATTGTTTGCCACAAACACCACCTCGTTTCTTACAAAGATTGCCTTTAGTATAGCACTTAATTTGACCTATTGCTATAATGTGTAGTATAGCTCCCCTATAAATTCCTGTTTGGTGCTGAGTTTTTATCAACCCTTTTTAACTAAACTTATTATAGCAAAAAAGGGGCTGTACTTTCAATTGAATTCTTAGGTTATTCCTCTTCATTGATTCTCGACTTATCTGCCAAATTCTTCTGTTTCTTCTGCTCTGCAATCTTTTCATGGATATTGGTATTATACAGATGATACAAATCCGAAGACTTGCTTATGGTGTGGTCAAACGGGATTACCACGCAGCCGCATTTTAACAGTCCCATACCGGCGGAACTATTTGTTACAAACCGAAGCTGTGTTTCTGAGACGCCAATCACTTCCGCCATCTTGGAACTATCCGTATTGGCCTGCTTTAATAATGCTACGAACTCGGAATTGGCCAGCATGGTCGTGGCTATGTAGTTCTGAAGCAGATCAACCAAATTCTGCGTAATCCCGGTGCAAAGACCGCCTTGCTTTCTTACTTTTTTCCATAGCTGCTGTAGGTATTTTGCACTATACTCGGAATTTAAAAGCACATGGAATTCGTCTATATAGAGCCATGTTGCGATTCCTCTCATACCGTTTTCTACAATTCTTTGCTGAATGGACTCCATCATGACAAGCATGGTAATCGGGGAAAGTTCAGAGCCAAGGTCACGGATTCCATATACCGTAAAGCGGTTATTGGTGTCCACATTGCTCTGATGATTGAAGATATTGAGAGAACCATTGACAAACAGCTCCAACGATAGAGCTATATCCTTTGCCTCTTCCTCCAGCTGGTTTAGCAGTAAATCATAAAAGTCAGACATCACCGGAACATATTTTTCCCTGCTTCTTGCAATTTCTAAATAGAGCTTTCTGACACAACGGTCAATAATGGATTTCTGCCTTGAATTTAAGGAATCCCCGATACACTGTTCACAAAGTCCCAGCATAAATTCTCCCTTTTCCCTGATCCAGCCTTTGGAATCATTCTGATCTAAGCTCCACACATCCATCGCAAGAGGATTCACATAGTTGTCCGTATAGGTTGACATATTTACTACCGTACCGCCATAGGTATGGGCAATGTCAAAATATTCATTCATCGGGTCAATGACGATAATCTCATCTTTACCGGATAAAAATACCGATCCCATTTCCATTTTGCAGAAAAATGATTTACCGGAGCCGGGGACACCAAATACAAACCCGTTCCCATTAATCAACTTCTTACGGTTCCCCACGTTGATATTTTTTGACACCTGATTAATCCCATAATAATTACCACCAATATCATTTAACTCCTGTACGTTAAAAGGCATTAAAACCGCAAGGCTCTGGGTAAGCATGGTCCTCATGGTTTCTACCTGTCTTACTCCAATTGGCAATGCAGTGTTTAATGCCTCCCTCTGCCTTAAATAATGGGTATCTATCGTACAGCTGTTTCGTTTTCCGATTGTTTCCACGGTTTCCGTAATGCTTTCCATTTCTTCTTTGGTATCTGCCATCAAAATGACCGTTACTGCCACATAAAACAAGCACTGGTCATTTTCCCTGACATCATCCATGATTTCCTCTATTTCTTTTTTCTCAATACGCTTGTTATAGGAAATTTCCGAGGAAAAATCATTGTTTTTATTTCGGACTCTCTGCTGCTTTATAATGTCCGATTCAATTCCAAGGTACTTCTTTTGCAGTGTCTTTGTGGTTAAATCCTTTGGAATCGGTACCACGTCAATACTAGTGATGGAATGTACGGGAAGGGAAGTGATTTCATTTAAAAAGCGGTCCGATAGGCTGCTTGGATATTTCTTGATAAACAACGCCCTACAATATTTCTCCTCGTCTTCAAAGTGATCCGGGAAGTATTTCACCATTCCGTTGCATAAATCATTCTTAAAATCACTTCCTGTCTTATTGTATTCCTTTAAATCAAACTGGAAGTCCCCTTCCTTTCCCAAATGGTAAAAATCATATAAAACCTTTAACCTCTCATTTCCATCCAAAGGAACGATATCTGCTCCCAGTTCATTGAATGCCTTACGAATAGTAGCCTCCAATGTGGCAAACTGTGCTTTTGCTTCCTCAAAATTCTTTCGGTTAATCGCAATGGTCAAGTATCTTTCCTTTTCGATTCCCTGTCTTCCCTCAATTATCTTTTTTTCCATGATGTCGTTGTAGATTTTACGGAAAGAATCATAACCATCCTCCTGATATTGCAACAATACCAGCTTTCTTAAATCTACCATGTTCTTGTTCTTATTATTAATTGTTATCTTAAAATTACAGTCCAGCGAATTTAAAAACTTACAGTACCTCTCAAAAATGTCAATCTGCTCATCTTCATTTGTCGTAGTGTAATTGATATCCTGAAAGCGGTAGCTTTTGGAATACCGGTTCTTTGCCACTTCAAAGATGCCGTTTTCCGCTACCGCCATGATTTCTATCGTTTCCTGAATGGATTTTGGAGTACGGTAAAGCGGCTCACTTGCCTTTTTTAGTTCCTTAAATCCATCTTGAAAAAACAATTTCAATTGGTTTCCCTCCTTCTTTGTGATTCTTAAGTCACATAAGCCGGAAACAATTCCCGGCCTATGCCTGAATTGCTCCGACCAAAAGAGGTCATACAATCATTTCAACTTATTATTGTGTGTTTTTATAAATTAAGGCTCCTGCCGCTGCTATGATAAGCGTTACGATACAACCAATTACTATTTTTATTGTTTTCTTTTTTTCTCTTCAAAATCCCCCTGACTTTTCTCATCTTTTGCTTTGACTGATTCTTCTATAGGACCCTTTTTATGCTTCTTTAAAAACCCGGCTCTGCTCTTTTCCTTCTCCATAAGCTCCTGCATATATTTTTGTATCACCGTTTCACACTCTGTCGATACATAGACCAATGCTTTGTTGGTAAATGCAAAACGCAACTTTCTTCCCATCACTTCATAGAAGCTCATCCCGTGATAGGAATAAAATCCTCCTAATGCAATCGGAGCGACAACCGGAATTGCAATATAAGCAGAGGCTGTCAATCCGATATAGCGGTACAATAACAAAATCAAGCCAGCTCCGCTGATTAAACTCGCTGCGGAGAAAATCAACTGCTTTGCAGACAGCCCCATGATAACCGATTCCTGATACCGGTCAATGTCCTTATTAACTTCAATGACCAACCTTTCTTCCTCCTTCCCATATTTTTATCTGCTCTTTGACTTCTCTTCTGGTTTTTCCCTGTTCCCTTTGCCAATACCTTGTTCATAAACAAGCATTCCGTTCGGGCAAAGTTCCCTTAGTTTATCCACATTAAATAAGTACAAAGGATATTCACAAAATCCGCTTTGTTTCGTAAGGCCAGTAAATTCCCCGATTCCATTCTTTACGACAAATTCTTCTAACCCCGACAGATTATTCGTATTCAAATAACCGCAGTAATCCGGTGCCTTTCCATCCAGATTGACTGTCACATCTGCAAATGACTCAAGGTTCGCACCCTTCCCTGTCGTTAATCCGATATAAATACAGTGATTATTCATATAGTAGTTTATTTCCAACTCTACCTTCTTTGTTTTTCCCCAGCTGGTGTTAAATTCCAATTTCTTTCCCATCTTTCTTTCCTCCTATAATCCAAGTGCCTTACTGGTAAGGCTTTGTGCCCCCTTTACACTTCCGACTGTTAGGGCAATTGTAAATGTCATTTCACACAGATAAATCAGGGTTTTGGCCCAGTCCGCATAATTTCCTGTAAATGTCGGAAGTCCGGCATTGATAAAGGCATTACACAGGATAATGGCAAGCGCCATTGTAACCGCTTCAAACACCACGGATATGAAATGCTTTGCATAGGTGCTTGCGGTATGTGCCACATTACGGTTTCCTGCCAGTGTAGCCATGGCAATGGAACCGATTGGCACAATCACCATGATTTTTAAGAATCTGAAATACACTGTATAAATCAGAAAGAAACCACAAATAATGACAATGACGCTAAGAAGTGCTGCCAGTATCAGCATGATAAGACCCTCTCCAAATCCAAGGTTCTTGATAACCTCTGCCTGTGTACTATCAATCACAAGTGTTGTTTGCTGTCCCGCAGACAGCAGACTGACTAGATTCCCGATTGATGTAAAAAACGCCTTCATGATGGTGACATTATTCGCTACCAGCCATTCTGCCAGCCCCAGACGAATCAGTATACGAAGAATAACCTCGAACCGCATCTCCTCCCTAATATCCACGCTTTCCGAACAGAAACCGATGACAAAAAACAGCACTACAAGGGAAGAACCTACCGCAACAAAAATTGGTTCTATCCCTTCTACCACTGCCCATGGACCACCGTCTTTAAAACTGACCGGAGACTGCCCAAGCATGGCAAAGACAAGGTTGATCTGGTTATTCCAGAATCCGAATACCATTTCCAAAAGGGCAAGAATTTTATCTCCCAATTTAAAAATATCCACTTATCTCACCTCTTTCTTCCCTATGGGGACAGTTAGCACTGTCCTCATTTGCTTTTTTAACATCTTAAAATCCAAGAAAGGTAAGAACGGTGGAGATACCCGCCATCATAACACCGGCTACAATGCCTTTTAATGCGGAATTCATCGTGGACGAATCTTGCTGTTGGTATGCTTGCGCAAACTCCATTACGTTTTTTGCTAAAATAATGACACCCACCGCACCAATGACGGCAATCACCAGCGTCTTTAAATTATCCAAGGGCTGTGTCACGCTTCCGGCTGCAAAGGCAGTCATCGGCATGGCACTTAACGTCAGGTAAACCATAGCGAAAAATCCTGTTATGGCTTTCTTTCCTCTGGATAACCCTCTCTTTATTTCCTGCTTCTTTTTTTCCTTTTCTGTTCTATGCATAAGAAATCTCCTTTTCTGTTTTATGACAGATACAAAGATTCAGGCAGACTGGAACCTGTACCATTCCAATCCGGCCTCTTCTCCGAATGGAATGATATACATTCCCATCTGTCTTTGTGTGTTTCTACAAATAACGGGATATTTCCCCTTATAAGAGCCATCCGGGCTTTTCCCGGCATGTGTTTGCTGTAACCACTCCTTACATGCTTTCTTCTGTTTTCTTACTCACCGCTGCTTTTTAATGCACGGTATGTCCTACGGACCTCCCGCATCTGAATCACATCCGTATCCGGATAGAAGATTGCCAGTATTTTCTCCTGTGACATGCCAAGCCCCATCATCTTGTGAAGCTCAGCTTTCTGTTCTTGGGAATACTGCCACTGTGCCATCCGGTTCATGATCGTATCTTCTCCTGCTAGTTTGTATTTGGAATAACCAATTTTCCTGTCCAGCTTACTTTTTGGTTCCGGCTTCTTTTCTTTTGTACTCCCTGCTTCCGGTTCATACTCCAGCTCATATGCCTGTTCTTTGTGGTGTTTATCCCTCTGCTCAATCTCGTCAATGGTCAGGAAGCGTTTTTTTATGTCAAGTTCCGTTAAGATTTCAAATTCCTCATAGGAAAGGGCATCAATATAGACATTCTCTCCCTTCTTTTTTAGGCTCTCATAATAAGCAAGGGATTTTGGACTTAATATCTCATAAGGATGCCCTTCTGGTTCTCTATCCCGTACCGGTATATGGACATATGGCCTCCCCTTTCCATCTGCGGTCTGTTCAAAGGCTGGATGCCCGAATGGGATAAACTTGCTGTCGATAATCGGATCAAACCCACGGATAAAGATAAAGCACTTTTTATTATCCAGCTTCCGAACCTCATCCGGCGTATACAATTCCCTGCCAAGCACGTCATAATTTCTGCTTGAACTGCCCTGCCTGCCTTTCGTTTCCCCACTGGAGCGTTTATCAATCGTTCCCTTTCCCAAAAGCTCTGATATGTATTTGTGCGTACTTTGTTCGTTGCCACCCAAGTAAACCAAGGTGTCGCAGTTTCCGGGGATTGTTTCCCAAGCCGAATCCTTGAAAAGTGTCTTAATCTGTGCAAGATTTTGGATGATGATAACGCTCGATATCGAACGTGACCTCATAGTACTCAAAAGCGAGCAGTAATCATCTGGCAGGGCAACATTACTAAATTCATCAAGCATAAATGTCACATGGATTGGCAGGCTTCCACCACAGTTAAAGTCCGCCTGATAATACAGTTCCTGAAAAATCTGCGTATAAAGCATTCCGATAATAAAATTATAGGACTTATCCGAATCCGGTATCACACAGAATAAAGCGGTCTTTGTCTCCCCATCTCCATTGACTCCGATACCAAGTTCCGCAAGGTTCATATCATCCCTTGAAAGTATTCGAAGTACCTGTTTATTTTCCAAAAAGGCAAGGCGGGAATTGGCGGAAATGATGATAGAACGGACGGTATCCCCTGCCCCTCTCATACACTTGTTATACTGTTTGATGGCCGGATGGCTTGCTCCAAGCGGAGAGCTTTCTTCTAAAAACTTCATGCGAACATCCAGTCTGGAAGGTTTGTTCTGCTCCGTAACCTCTGCCTCTCCAAGCAGTTTTAATACCGTTTCAAAGTTCCGTTTGGCAGGCGGTTCCTCCAGCCACACATAGTAAAAAATCGCCTGCAAAAACAACCCTTCTGATTTCTCCCAGAAAGGATCGCTAGGCGTGGCTCCCTTCGGCGTCGTATTGGATATCATATTGGTAATCAGCTTTACGATATCCGTTTCCTCCCGGATATAGGCAAACGGATTATAGCAGTCCGATTTTTCCATCTCCAAAAGATTGATTACCTTTACGTTATAACCATTGTCCTTTAACATCTGTCCGCAGCTTCTAAGAATCTCTCCCTTCGGATCGGTACAGATGAAAGAGCAATGGTGGGGCATCTGCATCAAATTGGGTTTTACTTCATAAAATGTTTTTCCGGCACCACTTCCGCCAATAATCAGCACGTTGTTATTCAACTTGGTCTTTCTTGTATTCAAGCTCATGCTAACATTCTGGCTTAAAATACGGTTATATTCTGCGTCTTTATCCGCTAGTATTTTATTTGCCATCTTAACATCTGCAAACCGTGCCGAACCAAACTCCTTGCCCGGCATATAATTCCTCTGGCTGGTAACGTACAGCAAAAGAGCAGTGGCATAGAAGGTTAAGGCTATCACCACTGCTTTTATCGTTGTTTCGTTATAATAGTTGTCAAGCGGAGCCGCACACACACGGTGAAGGGCTTCAATGAACTCTTTCAGGTCTGTTCCTGCCTTCCATGCCCCATTGAGCAGATACCCCCCATATCCACTAAGAACAGCGCCCAGCAGGACAAACCACAGGGATACTTTTTTCTTTTTTTGTACCATAGGCAGTTACCTCCTTTTTGGCTTCGGGTTTTTTTTTACAGTCGCCGCTTTCCTCTCTGCCGCCTGATACCGTTTTCTGACCTCAGCCGCTACTCTGTCATAATGTCCCTCATACAATTCACTGCCTTTCATGGTAGCTATAATCTTATTTTCCGAGGAATACATTTTGTACTCCTTATCCTTGTCTAAAAAGGTCAAAATAGTTTTTCCATCATGGATAACCATTGCTTTTTGCTTATCAATCCACAGATACCTTGCATTCTTTCCCCAAGTTCCCGGTATCCTTGTCTTCACTGCATGGTCATTTTCTTCTACAACCAACTTCTTTGTAACAGTGATGTCCACAAAGTTCGTATTCTGGATGGCAGATACCGCCTGCATACGTTCTGCCAGTTCCTTGTATCCTCGAATTCGGTTTGAAAATGTCTCCTTATCCATCAACACCTTGTACTGCCCTTTATCCTCCTCTGACAACACGCCGATTTTTTCAAGCTGTCCGACAATTTTTTTTGCCTGTTCTTTTTCAATACCGAAATTTTCCTTAATGTCCTCCACACTGATACTTGCTTTTTCCATGGCAAAGATGCCCACCTTTTCCATTAATCCCTCTAATAAATCTTCGACTTTTGCCGCTTCCGCAGTGTGGAGGTTTTCATTTCCCTTTTTCTGCTCTTTCAGAAAAGAAAGGATTTTCTCCAACTCCTTTTCGTCCCCGTTTTTTAAATAGTCATCAAAGGTTGAAATACTCCCGAATTTCAGTTTCTGCATCATCATATTGATACGGGGAACCGCCTCCGTATGAAAGATAATTTCACTCTTTCCATGGGCTTTATTGATATCTGGCAGGACGGAATATAATATCCCGTACTTTTTTGCCATCTTCTCCACCTGTTTTAAATCCTCTGAATCAAATTGAAAGACCTGTAAATCGCCTCCTTTCATCAGAAGCTTTCGCATATTTGTCTTTCCCATTGCCGTTTCGTGATCCAAAAGGGCAATCAGAAAATCGAATGCCTTTTTCATCTGCCCGATGGAGGCACTTCCCATCTTCATGGCAATTTCAACTCCATCATAGGCGACTCGGATGATCTGTACCGCCTGTTGTATTTCTTCCGACATATGTTTCCCCCTTTTCCAAAAATTCTTTTTCCCTTTTTCTTTCGCTTTCTTCTCTTTCCATGGCTATGCGATTGCTTTCCTCCATTATGGAAACGTGACAGCCTGAAAGCAATCCGGTTAACAGCTTTGCTGTCCTTTCCCCCTGTATCCGGTACATCTCAAGCGCAATCAGCAGCTCCTCTAGCTTTTGTATCCAGTCTGAAGGAAGTTCCACCATGATTTCAAATTTCTTGAATATCCTCTGCCTGTCGGCACCCGGCTGTATCAATTCCTCAATTAGTTTATTGGTAAGCTCCCCATCCCCGGTACGGAAAATAAACTGCGCCACAAATTCCTTCTCCGTTTGAGTCAGCTCTGTCTTTTTTTCATTGATATTGGATATGGCTTGTGTTACTGCAATTAGCTCCATTCTTTATCCCTCTTTCTCCATTTTGTTTTCAAATACCGCAATTTCTATGATTTCCTCCATCTGCTCTGCCGGGATACGGTTATTAATTAACACAAGAAGCTGCTTTTCGGATAATCCCTTTTCTATACCATTTTTTATCTGAACAAGCTGTTTCGGCTCCAAATCCCTTTCTGCCACCAACTTCACAATATCTATCTTCCTTTTCATAAATACTCTGGAGAACAGGGCTGTCATAGCAGAATTTTCCCTCTTTACCTCTTTTCGTTCCACTGGAATCAGGGAAAGGATATTGCCGCTTTGATCCATCACTGCTGTGCGGTATTCTATACCCGAATAGGCGGGATAAGGTCGTTCTACCTGCTGTGCCTTCTTGCCTGAAGTTTCCGTCTGCAAAGTAACATTCTCTGCTGACTTTTGGGATTCCTGCATAGACTCCAGATTCTTTTTCTGTGCTTCCATTTCGTTTTCCATATCCTCCATTCTGCTTTTTAATGCATTGTTTTCCTTCCTGATACCATCCATCTCATTCCGCACCCTCACCTCTTCCTTACTTTTTCTGATACCGCCGACATTGGAGATTGAAAGTCAAGTGTCTGGTAATCCGTGTTAAATACGTGATAGGGATTTGATATCATTCCTTTTTCCCTAAAACTGAAATACCGACTGTTATCGCCACCTACAATAATATGGTCTAAGAGCGGTATTCCCATTAAATCACAAAGCCTAATCATCCTGTCCGTTAAGATGGTATCTTCTTTGGAAGGCTGCAAATTCGAGCTTGGGTGACAATGCAGAAGAATCATGTTGGCGGCATTGGATAGAATGCTAGATTTGAACAGTTCTCTTGGATGTGCCAGTGTCTGATTCAATGCACCAATACTTGCAAAATGACAATTGATTGGTTTATTGTCCGCTTTCAGGTTAATCACACATAAAACTTCCCTGTCCATTTCACAAAGCTGCTTTCCTATTACGTCTACAGCATCTTGGGGACTTGAGATACGGTGTTCCGAAAATATGGGAGCATCTTTTACAAGGTGTACTGAGATTACGTCAAGTTTGAACTCATTTTTCTTCGGCATCCATCTCTGCCTCCCCTCCAAACTCCACATGAATCATAAAATCTCCCTGAATTTCATTCATAAGCCGGACGATTTCTTCCATGGTTAATTCCTGTTCCATCCAATCTTTCCCTTCTATCTGGACTGGTTTTTGGAATCATAAATCAAATTTACCTCTGAAGCAACTCCATCCAGTCTTTTGTTTGGAGTATCCGTAGCAAGGCTTAGCTTTCTCAAGTCCTTATCATAGTGATAGACCTGATTAGATAATCTTTCTTCCAGAGGCACATCTTCCATATTGATTTCAGCTACCATCTGTGCCAACTCATTTGGATCGCCTATATTAACGGATACGGCGATTACTTCATGCACAGATGAAGGCATAATATAAAGGTCTGAACCTAATTTTTCCGCCAATTCATGTAAGCCGTCTTCATAAAGCATGGAAGCAGCACCATTTATCCCCTTGTCATTGGAAATCACGTACATTGCGTGATCATCCGGCACTTCTTCAACTATCATATCCATAAATTCTAACGGCATAATACCATCCTTCATAAACATCTCTCTGATTACATCGTTCATGGAACGGTACGTGGGTGGAAGCAGGCTTTTTGTATTAACCACAGCAGCCTGAAATAACTGTTCTTCATTCATGCCTAATTTTTCGGCAAGATTAACATTAACCATGGCACTTGCAATTCCTTCTCTGTCTTTATCCACTAGCCAGCGATAAATGATGGACAAATCCTGAAACTCCCGGTGTGGCAGATTTTCAAGCATCTCCTTGTTCTGTCCTGTATTCACCAGTTGCATGATAATATTATTTTTTGCTTGCTCATAGTCCAAC
Source organism: Clostridiales bacterium (assembly GCA_015655565.1). Taxonomy (GTDB): domain Bacteria; phylum Bacillota; class Clostridia; order Lachnospirales; family Lachnospiraceae; genus Anaerocolumna. The sequence continues at coordinate 2,229 of JAATEU010000626.1, read as the reverse complement.
ATATGGGAAGTATCCGGCCCCTGATAAAATGCTTTTTCCATGGATGTTGCTGCTTTCTTTAACACCTCTTCCAAATCATTACATTCCTTGTAATTCTCGTACATGTCGTTTAGATAAATACACGGTACTACCTTGATATCTCTATCATCTGTCGGTATAATATTAAGTCCATCCAAAGTCTGGTTTACCTTGGAAACGGAATTGATGTCCACCTTGCTGTCCTGATACTCTGATGGCATGTATCCTAAAATTTTGTCTCCCACTACTGCTTTAAATAATTCATAATTCATCATGATCTTTCTCCTCCTGAAAATAAAAGTAGGGAGGTACAAAAAGCTTGTATCTCCCGGTGTAGTTAGTTGCTATTTAATTAGATGTTTTGTGCTATGGTGGAATTTTGGGGCGCTTGTATTTTTTCATTTTTCTTCTCCTTTCATAAATGGATAACAAAAAAGCCAGTTGCTAGCTGGCTTAAGTTTGCAATATCTTATCATTTGTCTAAGTTTAACAAGTTAACATTATATGAATCATATTGGGCATACTATATATAATTCCAATGTTCTTTTGGAAATCTAACCAAAGATTTATCCTTGATGGTATTTGGAATAGCCAATACAAAAAGTTTTTTTGATCTAGTCGCTGCCACATAAAAAGTTCTAATTTCTTCAGTGTCGATTTCTTTTTGATTAATCATATTACTTGTCAATTTACCGTTTGTACCTACTATTAGCATTGCAGCATCAAAAGTGCAGCCCTTTACTGCATGTATTGTTGCACTCAAATAATCCTTTTCATAAGCATCAGAAAAAAACACTTCTACTGGTTGATCTAGGAAGTCTTTCAAATCACTGTTATTTACCCTACTTTTTGTTTTGATACACACCTCATTGTTGCAGATAATATTATTATCCTTAATAAACTTCTCTATAACACTCTCCATTAATTCTTTCCAACTTTTTAGAGATAATGTGGCATCCGGTAAAAGTATTGATAATTTAAATACCAGCAAATTCCACTCTTTAATGCTGTATTTTTGTTGTACGTCTTTATAATCAGCATCATTGGTTTGGTTGTTAAAAATGATATAGTACAGGATTTTTTCAACAATTGATACAGTTTTTACAACATTACTAAGACTTTTATTATATGTCGCTTGTGCAAATAATTTTGTTATTGGAGTCTGCCATAAATCATTTATTTTCGAATAATCTTTTCCCACTAACCCAGAGCGACCACGTGATAATATAGCAACTTTTTCAGGTGAAATACTTATTTTATTTTCCCTACACAGTTCAATAAACTTTTCTATTATAACGTTTTTTTCACTTTTATTGTATTTTATTATTATAGGCTTTATTAAACTATCTTTTGATTCTCCTTGAGCCACAGAAATCTCAGATAAAGATGAAAATATCTTAGTTGCATTACAAATATGCTGAGAACATCGAAAATTTTCATTAAGCTCTTTCGCATTCCAGCCTTCACTATTATACATATTTAAAAATACGGATGGATCGGCATCTCTCCACTCATATATAGCTTGGTCTGGATCTCCAATAAGAACTGCTGTCTTCACACCATTATTAAAAAGCAAATTTAAAAGTTTCATCTGCTCCTCCGATGTATCTTGTGCTTCGTCCACGATAAAATAAGGAAATCTATTAATAATTAAGCGAAGTATTTTAGGACATTTTTTTAGTAAATCAATTGCTATTATAAGGGTTTCTTTATAAGTTGCATACCCTTTGGAATATGTACTAATTTTAAATTTTACACATGGCTCATTATTTTTTAATGGACAATCTTTAAAATCTTTTTTACTATCATATACAACTCCCTGAGTATCTATATAAAAGCTCTTTGGATCACATCCATTTGCATAACACTCCCTTTTCCAAAAATATTTAGAATAGTATTCAATGAAATCATCTTCAATAATTGAAGGGCGACTTGAACACTGCATTAAGACTTGCCCAAAAGGCATAAAAATATATTGAGAGATGAAAGCATCTAAAGTCCCTATAAAATGAGGATAAGGTAATGTTTTTAATCCAGATATTTCTTGGATTTTTGCATGAAGTTCGTTCTTTGCCACATTCGTGAAAGATAAAATCGCCATACCTTTGTTTTTATCTTTCCACAATCTAAAATCGTATACAACTTTATGTGCAATAACAAAAGTTTTGCCACTACCCGGACAGGCTTTTAGAATATTTTTCCCTTGCAAAT
>JAATEU010000252.1 GCA_015655565.1 Clostridiales bacterium | reverse complement strand
CAACACATCTTTGGGATACGCTAAACGATTTAGATTTGATAAAAAGCGCGAACCTTTACGGGAAAGATCCGAACACAGGCCAGGAAGGTTTAAATCTGGCAGGTATTCTTCTGCTTGGCAGTGAGCAGCTTATTACTTCCGCCCTTCCCTATTATAAAACGGATGCCATCGTCAGAATAAAAGATCTTGACCGCTATGATGACAGAGATGTTATCAGAGTCAATCTGATAGACAGTTTTTATAGGTTGATGGCTTTTGTAGAAAAGCATTTAAATGATTTTTTTTATTTGGAAGGTGCTCAACGAATAAGTATAAGAAATAAAATTTTCCGTGAAGTATCCTCCAATTTGCTGATTCACAGAGAATTCTCCAATGCATTTCCTCCAAAACTTATTATTGAAGTTGATTTCGTTCGTACTGAAAATGCTAACAGGCCGCACGGCTTTGGAGAGATTAATGCAGATAATTTTTCTCCATATCCCAAAAACCCTGTTATATCAAAGTTTTTCAGAGAGATAGGGCTGGTGGACGAGCTTGGCTCCGGTATCAAGAATATTAACAAGTATCTAAAAATATATACAGGCAGCAGTCCCAAATTTATCGAAGAAAACGTGTTTAAGCTTATCATTCCTATTACTGAACGAGTGATACCGCAACAAAAAAAGTCAGATACCCCAACAGATAAAATGCAGTTGTTAATTGATTTTTGCAGAACACCCCGCAGTAGAAATGAAATGCAAAAATTCCTTGATATTAAAGATAAAAATCATCTATTGTACAAGTATATCCAGCCGCTTATTCAGTCAGGTCAGCTTAGATTGACCATACCGGATAAGCCAAACAGTAAAAATCAGAAATATTTTACGGCTTAATGATAGGTGTACGATAATGAAGATATGATAGTGAATTTCAGAAAAAGTCGGGTTTATAATCTCGAATCACTGTACAAGAGAAGCAAAATAGTTTATGGAGGAGATAAAGAATGGCTAAAAATAACGGAAAAAAACAAAACAAAATGATAAAAAATGAATCAGAAACAGTTAACAAAGAAAGTGTCTTTAATAGAATCCATAAAAATTATGATGATCTGAACAGAAAAATGGTTGAAGAAATGAATTTAGCCTCAGAGCACGACGGGTTAACCGGGAATTACCGGGAGGAAATGTGGATTCAGTTTTTCAGAAGTATTATTCCTCAAAAATTTTCTCTGGCCCAGGGAGTTATGATCATCGATTCCAAGGGAAATGTATCGAAAGAAGTGGATATTGCCGTGTTTGACGAGCAATATACTCCTTATGTTTTTCAGTATAATACATTGAAATTCATCCCTATCGAAGCGGTGGCGCTGGTTATAGAATGTAAAAGTGTCAGTCTGAATCCTGAAAACCTAAGAGACTGGGCAACAAGCATTGACGGATTATGCACATGTCAATCCGGTATAGCCAGAATGGTAAGCGGTTATGCCACAGGATTGACGAACTCAACGCAAAAAAGCACCCGTCCTATTAAAATTCTAGCCTGTATCAAACAAACAGTAACGGAAGAGCCTCTGGAAAATATCAAAGAGAAGCTAGGTGATCATTTTGATTTTATTATTCAGGAAAAGAAAAATACGGACAATGAATTGAACCGTTTTGCAGTAATCGTTAAGCATGCGGATAAAAGTCTTGGATGGTGGGGAAAGCAGTTGAATGAAGGAGCATCAAAGGATGTTTGTGATGATAAGCTTCATTTGTATGGATTCCCGGATTCGAGACATCCAAAAGATGAACAGGAAAAAATTAGGTTAAAACAGGAAATTGAACAGAAAAAGTTGGAAATTCAAAGGGATTATCAGGAATTAAAGTTCAGTGATGATCCGGACGCTTTTTTGCTGGAGAATACATTAGACGATTTAAAAGTTGAAGATAATCCTTTTTTATCTCTGAACCTGCAATTGAATCAACTGCTCATACTATTCAATAACCCCATGCTGTTTCCTCATTTTGCTTACGCCAAGAGGTTTAACGAAATAATTGCAAAAGAAACAAAAAAAACAAAAAATAAAAGCAGTAAAAAAAGAACACAGTGAAAAGCCGGTCTGTGAATAGCAGATATGCAAATTACAAAAGAAAAGGAGGGTTCTATGGCTACATATGCTTACATTGATGTATCTCAGAAGCAGGAGTTTATTTACAAGAATAATAAGCTAATTGACAATCTGCACAATTCATTCATCATCAAATCCATAACCGAAGATATTGCAGGAGTGGATTTGGGTGGAACCAGTGTTTCACTCAGTGGATATTTAGAAGAAAATTATAAAGCTGAAAATAAATTTGTTTGTTCAGGTGGAGGCAATAGTATTGTCCGGTTTAATACCCTGGAGCAAGGGCATAAGTTTGTGAAAGGATATTCCTGCGAAGTCCTCAAAGCCTATCCGGATTTGGAACTTTATATCAGTCTGGTAGATGAGGCGGAGTTTGCCGGGGATGAAGAAAAAGAAAAACATATTAGAGAACAGTTGCACGAAAAGGCAGACGAATTAAAAGACAGACGTCAGGCAAGATTCCGGCGGTGGACCTATGGGGTGGAAAAAATTGATGAGACTGGACAGGCCGAACGGAGCAAGGATGAAGCAGCACGGGATGACAAGCTGTCTAAATATTATTTGCAGCAAAGATTTGAACAAAAATTGTCGGGGACTCAAATAAAGATAACCTCCGAACTGCAGCATTATAAAAAAGACGACGAAGGCAAAAGCTACATTGGTGTCATAGTGATTGACGGTAATAAAATGGGAGAGATGGTCCGACGCACTTCAACCTTTCGGCAATTGGATGAATTCAGCAAAGAGATTGAAAATATCTATGAGACAGCGGTGATCAATGCATTAAAAGACTATGACCAATCCCTCTGCAATAATAAGCAGGATGAAAAACGTCCATCCCTCTGCCTTACGCCTGTGTTAATGGCAGGTGATGATATTTGTCTTGTTACAGAGGCGGAACATGGAATTGAAATTGCCGCTGGCATTCTCAGAAACATCAAAATAATTTCTGAACGGAAAAAACAAACGATATCTTCTTTAAACAAATTTATTCCCGAAGATTATCTCACGGGTTGTGCCGGTGTTTCCATTGTTAAATACAATTATCCGTTTTTTGAGGCGGTGAAGGCAGCCGAAGCCCTATGCCATCGGGCTAAGGAATCGCTCTACAGGGTAAAAAGTAAGGACGATGGCACGGCAGTCGCTTCCTTTATTGATTGGGAGATCCTCCAGGGACAGGTAGCGGCGGCAGCTCCCTATGAAAATTTTGTGAAACACAGGCAAGACCGGGAAGTTTTTCATATCAAACCCCTGCGCATTGATCAAGAAGCGGCTGTAATGGAAAGCGGAATCTATAGTTACAATGCTTTTATAGAACTTGTCAAAAAAATCCGTCGTGAGGAGGTCAGCTCTTCCCTTCTGGAAGATTTGAAAAAAAACCTCTATTCGGGTTGGGAGCAATATCAATTATTTTTTGACATGCGCCAAGGCAGCGAGAAATTGGTTAAAATAGTGCAAGAGGTTTTTGGAGGCAGCTCTGCCTGCAACCGTGCCGCATGGGTAGTTAAGGAGAGTTTGGGTACATCCTATACCTACATTTTGAACGACGTGTTGGAGGTCTTGCCGTTTATTAACTGTCAGGAGGTGCCAGGATATGTTGCCGAATCAAAACCATAAAGTAAAAATACGGATTTGCAGCGAAGCTATATTCAGCAGCGGAGAAAAAGAACGCAATCTGGTTCACTCCAAGGTTTTGGCCGACCGGTACGGCTTGGTTTATTTTCATGCCAAGTCCCTGAAAGGCCAGCTCAAAAGGCAAGCGTTTTGGCTGCTGCAACAATACCAAAGCTTTGACTTGCCTAGAGCGGAATCTTTTTTTAAGTCCATTGTCGCATTATTCGGCATAAATCGTGAAGAATTAAATTTATTTGCTCCTGAGTTGCACCTTACCTGTCCCCCGTCCCATCAAGGCATTATGAAATTCAGCCATTTGGAACTGGACGAGCAGATCCGAAAATACTTTATCGCTTTGCAGTCCGATGATGCTCGGGAAGGATATTACAAAATATCTCCTCATGACTTGATTGAGGCCCAAACCAATATCCGTACAGGAATTCAATTGGAAAATGGCGTGGTGAAGGATAAGAGAATGACAACCTGCCATACGGTAAAAGAAGGCCTGGTGTTTTATTCATCCTTGTCTTTTGACTCTGAACCGTCAGCTTATTTAGGGGATTTGCAGCGTATTATCCACTCACTGAACCGGATTGGCGCAGGGATTCACCGGGGGCGCGGAGAGGTTGAGGCGTATCTGTTAGTCGATGAAAAGGAAGCGGATTACGTAAATACTAACGACAAAGAAGGTGAACGGTATGCAGTGTTATAGAGTAATCGAAATTGTCAATCAAGAGCCGCTAAAAATCGGCGCCGGAGGCAGCAAAGCCAATCAAATAGAACCCTCCAAAGAGTATATCCCCGGCTCTACGCTCCGGGGCGCCGTCATCGGACAACTGGTCCGACAGGGAACCTTCGGGCAAGATAAGCAAAGGATTTTATTGGAAATGGCATGCTACAATGCGTACCCTTATAGAAATGACTGTCTATACCTGCCTGCTCCCAGGCATTTGCGTGCGAATAAGCATAACTGGCGGAAAAAGAAAGCGGCACAACATGACGGGAAGCAAGATAATCCGCTATATGTTGATTTGACCGATTTGATGGCGGAGGGAGAGGAAGGAGAACAGGCGAAGAATACCTTGGAATACCGGTTTCTTGCGCTGAAAAACAAATCTTTAATTGGCCTGAACGTAGCTAAAGAATACAGGCTGCATCACAGTACCAGTAAAAACATAGATAAAAAAGAAAAAGAGAACCTGTTCCGCTATCAGGCTATGGCGGCAGATCAGACTTTCCGTGCCGTTATCCGGTTTGCGCCTGAACTTAAGCCGCTGATAGAAAATGTGTTTCAGCAGGCGCCACAAGTGTACTTAGGCGGCTCCAAAGGTTCCGGCTACGGTTTGTGCCAGTGGAAGACAATCGGAGAGGTGCAGACGGATTATCGTGCCGTTAAGCACCTTCTCGGCTTGCCGGCTGATTTCCATGCAGAATTTAATGGGCAAACAGGCAAGGAGCTGAGAATTACCTGTCTGTCGGATGTTCTGCTTCGCAATGAATATGGGCAGCCTGTTAATTGTATTCCGGAAAGCTATATTGAAGAAATCAGCGGACAAGGAGTCAAGCTAAGCGGGCAATTTATACAGACGGGAATCACGGAGGGCTACAATACCACATGGCAGGCACGGTATCCCAAAGAAACTACCCTCAAGGCCGGATCGGTGCTGCGGTATACTTTTCTGGAGAGACCCCAAAGCAAAGATGAATTGCAAAAAATTGCGGAAAAATTAGAAAGCCGGCTGCTGGGCGGACGGATTCAGGATGGGTTCGGATGGCTGGGCGTCAATCTCCCCTATGGGAAAAAATTGTCGGTGACAGAGGAGGAGAATCAAGAAAGAAATAAGAAAGAAAATACGGCAGGGCAGATTTTAGAAAAAATAAATGGGAATGAGCAAGCCCGTGAAGTGTTGAATATTCTAGTCTCCGGTTTGGAGGGAGCAAAAGAGCGCTGGCTCAAAATGATTTGTGTAAAATCATTAACAGGTGATACGACGCAAGAACCCGGTGCCGATATTTTTATTCTTTCCTCTGAACTAAAGAAGGCTCATTTGCGGCAGATGCAGTATTTACTGGAAAATCAGCTGAAAAAACTAAATAATCATTCCTTTCCTGCTTCTTTACCGGATTTTGTGGACCGTTCTTATAAAAACGACAACCGTCTATGCTCCATTGCTGGATATAATTTTATGCAGATTATGAAATATTTAGAAAACGAAGAGGAAAACGGGCAGCAATATCTTATGCTGACCGCGTATGCACGGAAAATATTAATGACCCTGAAAGGGGAGCTGTTTTATGGACATCTCAGGCAGCCCGAAAAACAATTGATTGCAGAATTGTTAAACATGGGGCTATCTATTCATATGGGGGTTAGGACAAATGAATCAAAAAGTGATTTATAACTTTGCAATTAAGGCCATCTCTCCCATTCATTTCGGAGCCGGACAGGATGGGCAGGAAAGGAAATTAATGAAAGACACCCAGGGTAAACCGGTGCTCCCAGGTAATTCTATCGGAGGCGCTTTACGGGAATATTTAAAGGAGGCTCAAGTACCGGAAAAGATTATCCTGAAATATATGGGTGGGGTTCAACAGGTGGAAGCAGGGCAGGAAACCTTCATAACAAGCGGAATTTATATTAGTGATGGTAAAATTGCAGAGGATGCCGCTGAATGTTTCCGCAAAGAAGGCACAGCTGTGAATCCTGCTTACGGTGCGGCGGAAAACCATATGAAATACACCTTGGACTATTTGCCGGAAGGAACGGAAATTTCCTTTCGGATCGAAGGGGACGTGTGGGACGGCAAGGCACAGGACAATATTCGGAAAAAGGAAGGACTGTGTGCAGCAGAATTGGAGAAGCTAATCAGCACATGGGCATATGGTTTTGACACGCAGACTTTGGTACTGGGCGGACAAAAAAGCAACGGCTTCGGCAAATTTGAAATAAAAAAACTGGTAAAAACAGTATTCTCCTTTGACAGCGGCCAGGCCGTGGACGAATATCTCTTCCGAAGGAAGTCCAAAAAGGGTGATGAGGTGGTTTGGAAGGATTTAGCGCACTATTCCCCGGCAAATCAGAATACGGTGGTCTTTTCAATGAGCGGCGCATTTCCCTACGGTGTTTATCAGGCTTTTACAAGCCAGGGCGACAGCGATACAGCCGCCGGTGCAAGCGTGGAGTTCCAGGGCGGACAGCAGCGTACCGGCTTGCTGAAAAAGGCAAATGGCTATTTTATACCGTCCACCAGCTTGAAAGGACTTATAAAAAACGAGGTTCGGATGCTCCTGAAACGAATGAAGTGCAGTGAGAAGCTGGCAGACCAAAAGTTGGACTGCTTATTCGGCGGGAAAGAACGCCGGGGAAAACTGGTATTTTCTGACCTGCAGATTGAAGCGGGCAGTCCGGTTGAAGTTGACAGATACATAAAAAGAGAGGGTAAGTGGAATGCTAAAAAAGGCCAGCCAATTTATAATAAAATAGATCGTCTGACAGCCGGAGGCTTCGATTCAGCACTCATACACCGGCAGGAAATTCAGGGTACTGGAGAAAGACGGTTTGAATTATTAAGGGAGCAAGTCAATTTTTATGAAAATCCCTGTATATTTCCCCTTGTTTATGTATTGCGCAGAATCGGAATGGGAGCAGTGCCTCTGGGAGGCAGGACCGTGACCGGTCTGGGTCAGTTTTCAGCACAAACGGTAACCATTGCTGTGAATAATAACACCTGTGAAATTGAAACGGATCAGGGATTGTCGGGAGAAAGCAGCAGACGGTTGGAACAGTGGTTTGAATCTTTTAAAAGGTGGTGCGACGATGAAAACACTTCAGAACTTTGATATAAGAAAAATTGATATGACGGATTACTATTTTATTGCCCATTTATTAGATCGTGTTCTGGTGGGCAGGACCGGCGAATACCCTTATGAGGAGTTACTGGAAGGGATTCGGCTGGATACGCTTTGGGAAGCTCACTTTTTTAATTCAGAAATAGAAATTTTTGTGGCACGGCTTCAAGACAGGCTGGTAATTTATAAGCCGCTGGAACATGAAAAAGTGTCCAAGGATAAGGTCATTATTACCCGTTCCTATCAACTTGAGGAAAGGTTCAGCAGCCCGGGAGAGACTGGATATGATGCCGTAGAAGTTAAAGAGTACATCGATTATGATGAGTATAATCTAGCCTATGTAAAAAAAACAGTTTTATACAAATTAAAAAAGGCGGGTGAATGAGAATGGCATATGATAAAGGTAATTCTGCCGGGGATAAAAAAGACCGGAACCAATCAGTTTATGTCACTCTTCCCTACGATTTTGTGCCGTTTCCTGAAAAAGTGCATTTTCCATATAGTCAAGAAAATGTCCGCAAGCATAACGAGAAAGACGGGCTGTGCGGATGCATTGATTATACTATCACTCCCTGCTCCGATTTGGCCATGGAAATCAGAGCAAAACAGGAGGGGGGTTATTTTGTAAGCGGCAGCCAGATTAGAGGGAGGATAAGAGCCAATCTGGAGATTTTGAGTGCCAGCTATCCGGAGTTTATCAATCACAGCCCCATGCTGTACCGGGACTTTACGGGAATTTCGCAGGATTCCTATAGAAAAAGAATGGGATTGGATGGCGGAATAGAACGTGCGGTCCAGGCCGGTTTTTTGAAAAAGACTGGCAATGAATTTTATGTTGTTCCCGCCCGGCAAATAGAGGATAAAAATTTTCTGTCTATTAAAGAACATCGTTTGATGAAAATGGGATTGAAGAGCAAGCAATTCAAAACCATATTTAATTGGAATGATGAAGAAATAGAAAATTTTAGCGGACTCCAAAGCCGTATTGAGAGTATTACAAAAAAGATAAAATTACAGCGGGAAAATGTAAAAGACAAATGGATGGAAATACAAGAGCGAATATCAAATGTTTTTCTAAAAAATTATAATTATAATGAAAATGAGGACTTTAAAGAAATAGTTAAATCTCTTAAAAATGATTTCCAATATAACTATATGCCTGATCTTGATAAAATCAAGGATAATCTATTAAAGGCTCTTAGTAAAATTACAAAAAATGATGGGGAGTTGCTTAAGCTCTGTCAGTTGAGTGCTGACAGATGGCAGCTGAAAGCCCAGATATATATCAAATATAATCTTCTGAGCCAGAATGGGAGTTTTATTCCTTACCAGAAAAATGTATATTACAAAGCAAGTACCGGACAAGGCATT
>JAATEU010000284.1 GCA_015655565.1 Clostridiales bacterium | reverse complement strand
TTTTGGATCTGATACTCTGTATTTCCTAACAGGGTATAATCTGCAGTTAAACTGCATAGTATGAATGGACTTTCTAAATTATTTTGATTGGTTCGTACTATTGCTTCATTAGCTGTTTCTTCCACTATCTCTTCCGGTACATTATGCGTTATCTCTGCTTTCGCAAAAGATTCCCCATACATATTACCTGTACCATAGATATAGTCTGGACTAAGTAAAAACAGAACCGTAATCATAGTATAAGCAATTACCACCATGTTTGTCTTATATTTGCCAATATTTGTTGGTAACAATTTGCATATCGGCTTCTTAATCCTTCGAAGAAACGAGTGTATTTTTAGCATACATACATCCTCTTTTCTTTTTTATTATAACTCCACCATTCGGGAGTTTACCAGCGTCTTAAATATTAATCTCAGGCAAACCTCTTATAAACGCTTATCATGCATTATATCATCTCGCTTTAACCTGTCAATAAGCCCGCTTCATTTTTGGAGGATTCAGCAGTTTTATTTACCAGTATTTACCATTAATTATCTTTTTTGCATAAATTACTGGTAATTAATTACCAATAATTTATATATAATATACAGTATTATTTTAACTAATTATTAAGCATTTATTAACTATTTTTCACAACTTTTTTCAATTTATTCATTTTGTAATTAAAAAAATTTTCCAGCGGCGCAAAAAGTGTTGATTTCAGTAGTATTCTCTGATTGTAGTACGATTCAGCATTTAACATCTATGTAATATTTACGTAACATTTCAAATATTAATAAAAAGCTTCTGATTCCTTGGTTTTTATAGAAACTTACACAAATAAGTTTCTATTTTGAAAATTTATGTTTTCTATTTAACTAGAACGTGCCAGGACTCTTTTGTGAGCCTCCAGTTATACAAAAACGCCTTTATAATAAGAAGGAATTAACAAGTTTAACGGATTTCCATAATATTTTCCACCTGACCCATTGACACCTTATGCTAATTGTGATGTAATAAAAAACAGCAGTTAAGCAGAAATTTCAATTTTTTGCTTCCTGTTATATGATATCATCAAAAACATATTATATTAATCAACCCAGGAAGAGTCCGTATAAGGAGGAGAGACAGCTTGCCGTCATTACCAGGTGTTTTTAAAACAAATAAAAAAAATGGGGATGTTTACTACAGGGCTTCTATTACCTTTAAAAACAAGCACATAAGTCTTGGAAGCTATTCTACGGAAGCTTCAGCGAACCGGGCTTACCGGGCGGCCGGAGATATCCTTCGTGACTGCAGGTATGATATTGAAGAGTATGAATCCAATCACGGCCTGCCTTTTGAAAAATGGGTTATCCTGTTTAATCTCCGGGATAACGGCATGTATTTTAAAAATCCAATCTATTTGAAAAACCGTTACTTTATCTACTATATTAATAAGAAGATACTGCTGAAATTTGATATTGACGATTTGTTTTATTATGCACATCACAAGATTATGAAACGCGGAGGACACCTGTTTGTATCGGATTATGGGATGCAGGTTACTATATTGTCACGTTATGGGATAAAAAACTATGCCGTGGCGGGTCGGGATTACCGGTTTGCCAATGGAGATAATACGGATTACCGCTACGGCAATATAGAAATCATTAATCGTTATCACGGCGTTACAAAATCTTTCCGTAAAGGCTTCCCGATTTATACTGCAAAAATACATATTAACGGCGATTATATCATCGGACGTTACCCAACGGATATCGAAGCAGCCATAGCCTATAATAAAGCGGCCGGTTTAATGAAAGGAAAAGGTATCATGAAGGATTTTCCTGAGAATTACATCAATGAAATCAATGAAATCGAATATGCAAGAATCTATCATAGTGTAAAAATATCAAAAAGACTCCGGAATTATACGATATAAAAAAGCTGTATGAGAAATCAGCAAACTTGTTTGCTAGTTCCGCTTGGAGCAACAAGATCAGGAACACGCTTTCTGTTCATGATATAAGGAAAGCGGTATGAGGAATTGCAAACTTGTTTGCTAATTCCAATTGGAGCAATAATATCAGAAACACGCTTTCTGTTCATGATACAAGGAAAACGAAATGAGGAATTGCAAGTTCACTTGCAAATTTCGATTGGAACTGCAATATCAGGAGCACAAGTATTCCTGATATAATGGATTTAATTCATACTTTTTCTTACTATATTGTACCTTAATTATTTTTTTAATTATTTGAAAAAAGTACTACCTTTTTTTATTTTATGTGTTATAATAAGTTTATATTATTCTTCTTCCATTTTCATATTTTAAAAAAAGGCCGCCGGAATATACCCTATAAGCAAAGTTACATAAACCAGATATGTAACCGGGTTAAGGTCCGGTGGCTGATTTTTTTACCTTATTTCAATTTCTTCTTACAAAACCTTTCCCTCAAAGGATCCAATAATTTTGACGAACACCATAACAATATTAAGGATACTCCCAATTGAAGGATTATACTTAAGAAAAACCAGTCATTTTGCAATTCCCTGGAAATTGTTCCGAAATTGCCGAAAAACGAGGTTAATCCGGATCCGGTGCCAATCTGGTCTTCAATCATGGAAAAATAAGTAACACCGGGATTAATCAGCAGGATTAATATCCAGTTACCGATATCCGGAGTCTGGTAAAGCTCTGTTCCCGCGGAGAATTTATTCATTTTTAATTCCACAATAATTTTTATGGCCCATAGAATAGCCAGTGTTCCTAATCCAAGCAACAGTAAGACTCCATAGGTAGACACGGTTGCCGAGGTAGTTTTCTTAAACAAGGTAGAGAAAAAGATACCGATGCTTCCTATAAAAACAGCAGTTATAACAATTAATAGCATAAATTCCCCAAAATCCCGTAAGGTAACACCACCGATTGTAAAAACAATGGCTAATACCGGAAGGCTCGATAACGCCAGCAAAATTACCATACTGATGGATGACGCCAGCTTACCCAGGATAATTTGAAGGGGACTTAATTTTGTCGTCAATAATATCTCTAAGGTCTGTTTTTCCCTCTCACCTGATATGGAAGCAGCCGTTAAAGCCGGTACGGTAAATAATACCAGTCCAAACTCTGCAGCATTTATAATGGCATAAATCTGCAGAATCGATGCATAATTCACGGTGCCGCCATATCTGCTTTCATATTCGAAGGTTACTTAAAAGGAAAAAAGTCCATATAATGCCAATATACCATTGTAGCCCAATAAAATAACAGCGGTTCTCATGGTTCGTACGCCTGTTTTTAAT
>JAATEU010000418.1 GCA_015655565.1 Clostridiales bacterium | reverse complement strand
TGCTTCATATAAAATACTTATATGATAAGCATACCGGATTGTTCTACCATGGCTGGAGTTTTGACCGAAACGATAATTTCGGAGGCATTTTCTGGTGCAGGGGTAATTCCTGGTTCACCTTAGGTGCAATTGAATTTCTATTAATTAACAAAGAGTTATCCGAAAGTCTAAAAGGATATATTTTACATACTTTCAAAGCACAGGTTGATTGCCTGAAACAGTTACAGCTTAACTCCGGTTTATGGACCACTGTTTTAGATGACAGCAGCTCTTATGAGGAATCGTCCGGTTCGGCAGCAATTTCGGCCGGTATCCTAAATGCTATAAATCATGGTTATTTAGATGCTTCTTATAAAGTGTGTGCTGAAAAAGCACTTTCAGGTCTTGTTAATTGTATAGCAGATGACGGCACTGTGCAAAAAGTATCTGCAGGTACCGCAATGGGTATGAATGTAAATCATTATAAGAAAATACAAATCAAGCCTATGGCTTACGGACAGGCATTAACCTTAATTACGCTAGTTGATGCTTTACATAAATAAATTATATATATAAAACACACCATCAATACTAAATCATATAAAAAAATATCTCTATTTTCAAAATATAACTTTATAAAAAACATTGTTAAATACCCACTAATTTAGACATTTAATTTTTAATGTATTCGATGTTGTCGACAATAAATTACTGATTATGCATTACGGTGTGTAAAAAACATAGCCCGTATTTTTGCCTAATGCTGATATAATTCAGTCATATTTAGCTTTATATGAAAACAAAGTCCAGATGCCTTTGGCTTTACCTCTGTGAAATTTGTGTTTTTAGGGTGCCATTTTCAAAAATACCGAATGTCATCTATAAAAATCCCTAAAAAATCGGGCTTAAAAATGCACTTTTTAGCCCCGATTTTAGCTCAAAAACCACAACATCTTGTGGACAAACCGTCTTATTTTCCCTTTGAACCACATTGCTTTTTATGGGCTTTTTGAAAATGCCCGTGTTCGTGAACATATCGTAAAACTTATTTATTGGATATCCAACAGAAATATTATTCATTCTGACTCTGATTCTATTAGCTTTTTATATTTTTCTTCAGAAGTTAAATCTTTTCTTGATTTTATTCCAGATTCATTTTCTATAGCATCACTTGGACAAGTTAAGCCTGGACAAATAGTAATGGTGGAGCATGCTAATTTCCAAACTATGAGTATTCCACCACAAGTCCTGCATATCGTGTGAAAGTGCTTTAAGTAAAGTAAACATCCCTATAGTCAAGTTATTAAAATAAATTTTAGGTAGCAAAACCCCAAAGCTTTAAATTTCGTGCTTTGGGGTTTTCACTAATTATATTTCCATATACTTGCTTCATATGGCCGTAGGAATGACGATGAGCCCTCTGCATAATTCGATAGCAATCAAATCCCCTCTGGATATTTTGTTCGTTTCTTATTGGATGAACTCAAATTCATCTCAATATACAGCGTTTCTGTTCCATCCTTACGATAATAGGTGAATAGATCTTTTTCTTTTTGATTGATAAATAGTACATCTCCATAATAAATGACCCTATGCTCCTTACGCAAAGCAATCAAGTTCTGAAAAAAACGAAGGATAGAGTTCTCATCTTGAAGCTGCGTCTCCACATTGCAATTTTTATAATCCTCATCCATCATAATCCACGGCTTCCCGGTAGAAAAACCTGCATATTGCTGATTGTTCCACTGCATTGGTGTTCTGGCATGGTCTCGTGAACCGGCTAATATCTTTGCAAATGCCTCTTCTTTTTTCATGGTATTACATAACTCATCATAAAGATTCAACGACTCCACATCACGAAGAGCCGCAATGGACCTAAGGCTTTGATTGATCATTCCAAGCTCTTGCCCCTGGTAAATAAATGGTGTGCCTCGTAGTGTAAGCTGTATTACAGCCAAAAGCTTACCCAGGACATTCCGATACTGTCGGTCTGAATTTATTTTAGAAATCATGCATGGATTATCATGGTTTTCAAAAAACAGTGATGGCTGACAATGATCCCCTTAATTCTCCATCCAGTTAATCATATAGCTTTTTAGATAATTAAGGTCATATTGATAATCATCAAAACGTGTATGCCCCGGCGTTTCCAGATGGTCAAAGGAGAATACCATGTCCAGCTCCGGAGTTTCTCCAACCGAAAAAGCATTATATGGGATAAACACCTTCTCTTTCATATCATGCAGATATTCGTGGAGACGGGGTCCATAGAAATAATGTTCTACCCCATGATATTCCATAAGCTTTCCAATACTTTCATTTCCATCCGGCAAGCCGCTGCGCTTCGAGATATAATTAATGACATCCAAGCGAAATCCATCTACACCCTTTTCCAGCCACCATTTTATCATATCATGAATCTCCTGACGCAGAGTTTCATTTTCCCAGTTTAAATCTATCTGCTTCTTTGAGAATAAATGCAGTGCATATTGCTCACGTTCTTCTACATAGTTCCACGCACTGCCGCTAAAAAATGATGTCCAGTTGTTAGGCTGATCTTTAAAAATATAATAATCTCCATACTTGGAACTCGGTTCATGACCACTTATGTTCATCTGAGGTATGGTTCACCACAAGATCCATAATAAGCCTCATGTCACGGTTATGAACCTCAGTTAATAACTGATCAAAGTCCTCCATTGTTCCAAACTCAGCCATGATTTTATGATAATCTATTATACCATAGTTGCCAAATTCTTTTTCTAATCTATCTGTTATGGACATACAAAGCTCCTTTCGTCTAAGCGCTTCCAGTGAAGCGGAGGACACGCTTTGTATAATGATATGGTTTATGGTTAGCATATCAGATCTTCTGACATACTAACCATTATTTAAGAGACGGGACTATGAAATTCTAAGAATATTTATTCAGTACTATTCCCAACGTTGCACGTCAATATTCAAATTTGATGCCATGAATGGTATTGCCGCGCAAATATGCAGCCAATTGATCAATTTTCGGGCAGC
>JAATEU010000238.1 GCA_015655565.1 Clostridiales bacterium | reverse complement strand
CAATACTATGGATTACATTTAGCTTTGGAAGCAATTATTTACAGCAGAATATACGTAAAGTTCAAGCTATATCAGATTATGGTGAAAGTCATGTCAGTCCGGTTATTCAAGCCGTTTTCAGGTGGGATGGGATTAAAAAAATATTAAATTATAAGGATAAAAGCAATAACTAAATCAAATTAATGAAAAAATAATGATAAAATAAAAATTATATCAGACTGTAAAATTAAAAATGATTCAAATAAATCACAAGAGTATTTCAATCTTATATTTATCCAGCCAATAATTAACCTGCAACATATAAGCTAACATCTGGGGACCTGCCATGAGCTGGCCGAACCACGGTTTCCCATAGTCGGAAGGTGTATTGATAAAATTTTTAACCTTATTGGTATCCACTAAAGCGTGAATGGGTGAGGAGCTGTCTTCTAAAACTGCCATAAGACGGTCGGCCAGAAGCTTTTCATAATGTGGATTATAGGTTTTCGGATAAGGACTTTTTCTTCGGTACAGTACCTCTTCCGGTAATAAATCTTTTGCGGCTTCCCTTAGAAGGTGCTTTACCACACCATCCCTGCACTTAATATCCCAAGGCACATTCCATACATATTCCAGAATCCGGTGGTCGGCTAACGGAACTCTGGCTTCCAGACCGGAATACATACTGGTCCGGTCCATTCGGTCCAATAAAGTAACCATAAACCATTTCACATTAAGATAGGCAATTTCCCTGCGTCTGGATTCCGTTTCATTTTCACGTTTCAGTTTAGGAGTTTCACTTACTGATTTTTCATAAGCGGATAATATATATTGCTTAAGATCGATTTCATGCAATAAATTATCCTTTAAGAGCTGTTTTCTCGGAACAATATTTTTAGACCAGGGAAAAGTATGCATTTCAAAGGATTCTTTATTATGAAACCAAGGGTAGCCGCCGAATATTTCATCCGCACATTCACCGGTCAGGGTAACTTTATTATATTTTTTTACCTCGGAGCAGAAATATAATAGGGACGAGTCAACATCTGCCATGCCCGGCAGATCTTTGGCATCTACGGATGTATATAAATAATCGGCAAGCTTTATATTATCGCACTCTAAATAAGTATGCCTTGTTTTAAGATGAGATACCATCTTATCCACGTAGGGGCGGTCCCTGGAAGGCTGAAAGGAATTTGCTTTGAAGAACTTATCATTTCCATCAAAATCAAATGAAAATGTATTTAACTGTTCCCCCAGTTTTCCTAATTCATTGGCACACACGGCAGTTACGATACTGCTGTCAACCCCGCCTGACAGGAAAGTGCAGATAGGTATATCGGATACCATTTGCCGTTTGATGGAATCCTTTACCAGAAAAGAAGTCTTTTCTATGGTTTCTTCATAAGAATCCGTATGTGGCTTGCTTACAAGTTCCCAATATTTAATATTTTTAAGGCCATCCCGGTTATATACATTATAATATCCGGGCAATACCTCAAAACAGTCTTTAAAAACCCCGCTGCCGTATGTTTTAGCCGGACCAAGGCCAAAAATTTCGCAAAGCCCCTGCTTATTAATGACCGGTTTACAATCCGGGTATTCAAAAAGAACTTTCAGTTCAGAACCAAAGATAAGGGTACTGTTTAAAACCGTATAAAATAATGGCTTAATACCGAGCCGATCCCTGAAGATACTAAGGGTTTCGTTGCAATCATCCCAGATGGCAAAAGCAAATATCCCGTTTAACTGCTTAACGAATTCATTGCCATATTCAATAATGCCAAGTAAAATTACTTCGGTGTCGCTGGTGGTCCTGAATTTCCAGCCCCTGAATTCCAAATCCGTCCTTAATTCCTGTGTATTGTATAATTCTCCATTATAGATTATGGTATATATTTTATTGCCGATTTTTCTGTTCATAGGTTGTTTGCCGTTTGCTAAATCTATGATAGAAAGTCTGGCATGGACCAGACCGGCGTGCTTTGTAAGAAGAAGGCCGTTATCATCCGGTCCCCTGTGTTTTATTTTATCCCTCATCTTATTAAGAATATCATTCCATTTCGGTGATTCAGCCGTGTAGTTATCATTAAAGCTACAGAATCCTGCTATTCCGCACAATATTGACACCGTCCCTTATCATAATAGTTATAGTATGCCCTTTCCATTATTTCTGATACCTTAATCTGCCGGTTTTATTATTTCTTTTGGTATATCTTGTATTTGCAAATAACATGATTTATAATAAAACAAATAAATTAAATTTCTTTAAATTTCTGTAATTATTACTTAAGCAAGTTTATAGTAATGCAGTTAGCCGCTTTACTAAATTAAAATTACAAAGGAGAAATGAGTATGAAAGGTACAGTAGTATCATCGTGGGTTGAATCATGCAGAAAATTATTTGGGGATACTGTAGTTAATAATGCGCTGCAGTTTTATGGTTTATCCGATAGCCATGTATTTACACCCTTAGAAGATGTGGAGGATAGAGTTGCCCAGGGCATTATAACTCATATCGGCAATGCTTCCGGCATGAATCACAGGGATATCTGGTGCACTATGGGAGAAGAAAATATTATAACCTTCAGCAAAAATTATCCCGGCTTTTTCCGGCATGAATCTGCTTATCAATTTTTAAAGTCGATGAATGATGTCCATGTAATTGTTATGAAACGTATTAAAGGAGCTGTACCGCCTGCCTTGGATGTTATCCCGGTTTCTTCCCATGAAATCTTGTTTATCTACCGTTCCAAGAGAGGCATGACGGATTATCTCACCGGCTTAATCAGCGGGGTGGCTAAATATTTCAAGGAGGATATCAAGGTTGAGGTACAAAGCCGGAAGGACTCGGAGACGCAGTTTAAATTAACCTTTGAAAAGGAAATTCAGTTTACTAAAAAATATCCTGTAAATCAGTTTTTTTCTTTCAATTTGTTTAAAAATACATCCGTTAAAACTGCTATATTAAATACCGTTATCATTACGGTATTATCTTTTGCAGTATCGGCCGGCACAGTGAAATCCTTTATTTTAGGTGGTGCGGCCTTTATTGTTTCCCTGTTAACCTCAACTGTTTTTCATAGTCCGCAAAAGCTCATAATGAAAGAATTGGCAAAATTAAGTGAACGTAATTTTGCTGAATCCGTTGTTCTTCATTCCCATGATGAATACGAAGATATGATGAAGGAAATGAATGAAATAAAAAGAAGTGTACAAAAGGATTTTATAGGTTTTAATGCAATTGTGGATGAATTATGTACCTTTAATAAATCAGTTGCCGGTATAGCACATACCATGCAAAGTACCTCCAATGATATTACCACTGTACTTGAGCAGGTGGCGGGAGCTGCCATTACCCAGGCTGAGGATACGGAAAATGCAATTACGGTTTTGGATAGAAGTATTCAAAATGTAACGGATATTTCGGATGATGGACAAAAAAATAAAATACAGATTGAAGAAGCGGTAGTAGGAATTGAAGACAGTTTCCAAAATGTACAATCAACAGCCGCCCAGATAACGGCAGTGTTGTATAAATTTAAAAATATCAGGCAGCGGAGCAATGAATTAAAAGATAGTGCCAATGATATTACCCAAATCGTATTAATTGTGGCGGCCATAGCAAGACAGATTAATCTGTTGGCGCTGAATGCTTCCATTGAAGCTGCAAGGGCGGGAGAAGCAGGAAGAGGGTTTACGGTTGTAGCCGAAGAAGTCAGAAAATTATCGGAAGAAACCAATCATGCAGTGAATCAAATCAATGAAAGCCTGACAAAATTCGTTTCCAGCATTAATGTGGTAGTTGAAGGTATTGATGTACAATATAATGTTTTGGAGCATGAGAATACAAAACTTACGGATGCGGTTGATACTTCAAGTCAGACTAATCAGCGGTTAAAAGTAGTATCGGATTTAATGATACAAAACTCCCAGGAGCTTAAAGTGGAAGCAGATAATATTTCTAATCTGTTTGACGGCATACAAAGCTTGGCTGCCATTGCGGAAGAAAATTCAGCTTCCACACAGGAAGCCAGTTCCAATGTGACAGTATATGTAGAGCAAATTAATGAATTAACCCGTCAGATTACCGTATTTGAATCCATGATAAAGAATTTTCAGGAAGATTTAAGTAATTATGCAATATAACTTATTACGGTTGCGGATCATGTATTGTGTTGGTTTTTATAAGTTAAAAGCCCGGCCTGGTTTCTATCAGGTCAGGCTTATTTTTAGTTTAAGAGTAAAACCCTGGATTTTAGTTCTTACAATATAAAGCTCGTACCTGTTTTACCGTGGATGGCGTCTTTTGCCTTTGTCACATGGGTAATGACTGCCCGGCGTCCCGGTGCGGAGGATATGAACTGCACGGAAGCTTCTATTTTAGGCAGCATTGATACGGCTTCAAAATAACCGTTGCTTATATAATCCTTTGCCTCACTGACACGGAGGGTATCTAATGCCTGTTCATCCGGAAGGCCGTAATGAATGGATACTTTTTCAACAGCTGTTAAAAACAGAAGAATATCAGCGCCAATCAGTTCCGCTAATAATTCACTGGTGTAATCTTTTTCAATAACAGCACTGGCACCTTTTAAATTAGTACCCTGTTCCAGAACCGGAATACCGCCGCCTCCGCCGGCAATTACGATCTGATTTGCATCTAATAATGCTTTAACCGCGTCTATTTCATAAACATCCTTTGGCTTAGGGGAGGCTATAATTCTTCGGTACCCCTTGCCTTCCTCATATATTACATAATTTCCTTTGCGTTTTTCAAGTTCCGCTTCTTCTATTGTCATATAGCGGCCAATTATTTTTGTTGGATTGCTGAAGGCTTTATCAAATGGATCAACCCGTACTTGAGTAATTATCGTGGAAACCGGCTTAAAAATTCCGCGGTTTAATAATTCAGTACGAATTATATTTTGTAAATCGTAACCAATATAACCCTGGCTTAATGCACTGCAGACAGACATTGGTGCAACTGTATATTTTGAATCAAGACGGCTGAATTCAGTCATTGCCGTATGGAACATACCAACTTGCGGACCATTGCTGTGAGTGATAACAATTTCGAAATTATCTTCCACTAAATCCGCAATTGCTTTAGCTGCTATTTTAATTGCTTTCTGCTGTTCGGGGAAAGTTTCGCCAAGGGCATTTCGTCCCAATGCAACTACAAGTTTCTTTTTTTGCATAATAGTACCTCGCTTTTTTATTTTTTACCTTAGCTCCCATGCGCATATCCTGTCTGCTTGCAGATAGGATATGCGCATAAATAAGATGTGTAAAATTGATCATTATTTCAAACTATTACTATTATATAACAAACTATAATAAAAATAAAGTTTATTTGCAAAATCTTCGTGCGTTCGCCGTGAATAATATTCCTGTGTTTGCAGGGCAAACGCATAAAATTTCCTTTGGTAAGATTAAGACAGCTGACCGGTTTGATTTGGAAAATTAAATGGAAAATCAATCAGGATTTATTCTTGACAATACCGGTATAATTGTATACAATAAAACAGGATTTGAAATGATAACAAATATATGAAAAGAATATAGCTTATATGTTGTATTTAAAAAAGTGTAAGGAGAAGTTGAAATGGAAAACAGGAAAGTTTTTATGAATCCCCATAATAATTTACTTCAATTAGAAGAGCATTTATACCCTTTAGTTGATGTAGGACAGCCCAATGTATTTCGGAATTTATTTCCTTATGATGAAGTACCCAAGATTGCATTTAACGATAGAATCGTACCTCATAATTTTCCCGATGAAATCTGGATTACAGATACTACCTTTCGAGACGGACAACAATCCAGGGCACCTTATACAACGGAACAAATAGTAACCATATATGATTTTTTACATCGTCTGGGCGGACCCAAGGGTATTGTAAGGCAAAGTGAATTTTTCCTGTACAGTAAAAAAGACAGGGATGCCGTTTATAAATGTATGGAAAGAGACTATCAATTCCCTGAGGTAACCTCATGGATTCGGGCCAGTAAAAAAGACTTTGAACTGGTAAAAGAAATAGGTATGAAAGAGACAGGTATTTTAGTAAGCTGTTCCGACTATCATATTTTTTATAAAATGAAGATGACAAGAAGAGAGGCTATAGACCACTATTTAAGCGTTGTACGTGAATGCCTGGAGACAGGGGTGGCACCACGTTGTCATTTAGAAGATATAACAAGATCCGATATACACGGTTTTGTAATTCCTTTTTGCTTAGAATTAATGAAGTTAGGTGAACAGTATGGGATACCTGTTAAAATCAGGGCGTGTGATACCATGGGTTACGGAGTTAATTTTTCGGGTGCTGTAATACCACGTTCTGTTCAAGGCATTATATACGGACTCCTGACCCATGGCGGAGTACCTTCAAATATGATAGAATGGCATGGACATAATGATTTTTACAAAGCAGTGACGAATTCAACTACAGCTTGGTTGTATGGTGCCTGCGGCGTTAATTGTTCCCTTTTTGGGATCGGTGAAAGAACCGGCAATACACCGCTGGAAGCCATGGTATTTGAATATGCACAATTAAAAGGTTCCCTGGACGGTATGGATACAACGGTCATTACAGAATTAGCGGAGTATTTTACCAATGAAATCGGCTATGAAATTCCGCACAGAACACCATTTGTCGGAAAGAATTTTAATGTTACCCGTGCAGGCATACATGCAGACGGTTTGTTGAAAAATGAAGAGATTTATAATATCTTTGATACGGAAAAATTTTTAAACAGACCGGTTTTAGTAGCCGTATCTAATACTTCCGGCTTAGCAGGAATTGCCCATTGGATGAACGGTTATTTTAACTTAAAAGGCAAAGAAGCCGTAAATAAGAACAATTCCATTGTTGTCAAAGTAAAGGAATGGGTGGATAAAGAATACGAAGGCGGCCGTGTTACAGTAATTACGGATGAAGAATTAGTGGCAGTAATCAATGAAGTAAAAGAAAAATTATAAGCAAGTTTCAGTACACCAGATTAAAACTGTTACAGTTCAGCCTTACGACTGAACTGTAACAGATGATGCACAGAAATTATGCATTCTGTATAATTTCGCGCATGTAGGCCACGGGTTTTCTGTGACTTTCGCTTCGCCCCACTCACAAAAAACACCTCGCGGTACCATAGGCTGAACTGTATCTTAAAACACACATAAATAGAATAGCTGATTTGACAAGTTGAGAAAAATGAAATAAACTGGAATACAGTCAGTGAAATATAAATTACTATTATATAAGTTATTATGGGCGGATAAGGGTGAAAGAAAATATAATATATGAAAGGAATGCCACAATTAATTCTTTCAACCTATTTATTTGTGGCAGTACCGCAAACCAGTTTGCGGTATGCAATGGGTATAAAAATGACAAACTATATGCAAGCGGCGAAGGAACAATTTGGTAAATTGCTGGAGGAACAATTAAAAAGAGTAGAAATCATGAAGCGGCAGGATGATTTCATAAACTATAAAGCATTGGACAAAATTATTATTGGTGTTTGTGGCGGAGATGGCATCGGACCTGCAATTACCTCCCAGGCACAAAGAATATTGGAATATTTATTATCCGGGGATGTTAAGTCAGGCAAGGTTGTATTTAAAGTCATTGACGGACTGACAATTGAGCGGAGGGCGGCAGAAATGGCCGCCATACCTCCTGCTGTTTTAGAAGAGCTGAAAGAATGCCATGTCATACTGAAAGGGCCTACAACAACTCCGCGGAAAGGTGACCCATGGCCCAATGTTGAAAGTGCCAATGTTGCAATGAGAAAGGAACTGGATTTATTTGCCAATGTAAGACCGGTGCGTATTCCGGAACAAGGAATTGACTGGACCTTCTATCGGGAAAATACCGAAGGGGCCTATGCAGTCGGCAGCAAAGGAATTCATGTAACGAAAGACCTTGGAGTGGATTTTACGGTAGTAACCTCACAGGGCACTGAAAGAATTATCAGGGCAGCCTTTGAATTTGCAAAAGCAAACCAAAAGACAAGGGTAACAGCAGTAACGAAAGCCAATATCATTAAGACAACAGATGGTAAATTCTTAGATGTGTTCAGGGAAATTGCGAAGGAATATCCGGGTATCACGGCAGATGACTGGTATATTGATATTATGACGGCTAAGTTAGTGGATGAAAAGAGAAGGAAGGATTTTCAGGTTCTTGTACTTCCCAATCTGTACGGTGATATTCTTACAGATGAAGCTGCAGAGTTCCAGGGAGGTGTAGGAACTGCAGGAAGTGCTAATATAGGTAAGAGATATGCCATGTTTGAAGCGATACATGGTTCTGCCCCACGTATGGTTGAGGAAGGCAGGGATATTTATGCAGATCCCTGCAGTGTTATTCGTGCCGGAGCAATGTTACTTGCACATATTGGATATGTAACGGAATCAGAAAAATTGTATAAAGCGCTTGATATCTGTACGATTACGGAGAAAAAGCTGGTAATCACGGGAAGGAATACGGGTGCTGCCAGCGCTGAATTTGCAGATTATTTAATGGATACGATTGAAAAACTGTAGGAGGTTTTTTTGTGGACGATAAGGATGTTCATAAGGAGGTAACCGATAAGTATTCTCTTAGAGGACGGGTATTTAACAAAATCCGTGAGGATATTTTATCGGGTAAATATAGTCGGAATGAAGAATTAAAAGAGACTTCCATTGGTATGGAACTGGGCGTCAGCCGCACTCCGGTAAGGGAAGCCTTACGGCAGCTTGAATTGGAAGGTCTGGTTAATATCATTCCGAATAAGGGGGCATATGTTAATGGTATATCCGAAAAGGATATGCATGATATTTATATTATCCGTTCTTATTTGGAAGGATTATGTGCGAAATGGGCCTGCGAACATATTACCCAGGAGCAGATAGATGAACTGGAAGAAATTGTATACCTTTCTGAATTTCATGCCAAAAAAGAGCATCATGAACAAATTGTAGAATTAGACAATAAATTCCATCAATTAATTTACGAGGCTTCCGGCAGTAAGATATTAGATCATGTATTATCAGATTTTCATCATTATGTTCAGCGGATCCGTAAAATAACCCTGGCTTCAGATAACAGGGCTGCGAATTCCAATAAAGAACACACGGCTATATTGGAGGCCATCCGGCAAAGAGATGGCGAAAAAGCGGAATTATTGGCTCATGAGCACATTATGAATACAATTAAAAACATTAGTGAACAGGGATTATAGATATAAACCTTATTAATAGACAGATCAATTACAGAAGATGATTGTTACCCGAAAGTCCGACTTATACTATAGCATGAACAGCAACGTATGGATTCATAATGCAGATTTATCAGTTGCTTTCCGGGTGATAATCGTAAGATAGGCCGGCATCCTTTTTTATTCGGCTAATTCTTCCCAAAGGAGCAATAAGTCTTCTAAACGTTTTTCAATTGATTTTTTTTCATTATTCAGCTCCAATATTTTTGGAATATTGGTAAAAACTTCTTCTTTGGTCAGGAGAGTGTCAATTTCTTCATTTCTAATTTCCAGGTTATGAATCTTATCCTCGGTTTTCTTTAAATCATTCTGTCGTTTCCGAAGTTTTGCCTGTTCTTCTTTTTGCTGTTTCCAGTCCAATTTCCTGTCTGCATTCTGCAAATCTGTATCATTGGAAGATATTATATTTTTTTGTATATTATCGGCTTCTGATAAAAGAATACGTTCTATTTCAGGCTTTTTTTCCAGGTAATAATCGTAATCGCCGATATAATTTAACAAATTATTGCAGGTCAGATCTAAAATCCGGGTAGCTGTCTTATTTATAAAGTAACGGTCGTGGGAAACGTAAAGTACAGTTCCGGTATAATTGTTAATGGCATTTTCCAGAATTTCTTTTGATGTTATATCCAAATGATTGGTCGGCTCATCTAAAATTAAAAAATTAGCTTCGGAAAGCATAAGTTTAGCAAGGGATACACGGCCGCGTTCCCCGCCGCTGATATCTTTAATACGTTTAAAAACGTCATCACTGGTAAATAAAAAGGCAGCCAATATATTTCGGAGGGCGGTATTATCCATATTAGGATAAGTATCCTGCAATTAATCAAACAAAGTCTTCTCTTGATTTAATACCTGATGTTCCTGATCATAATATCCGATTTTGACCTTTGTACCCAGCTTCACTTCGCCCTCGTCGGGATAGGTTAACTGATTGATAATTTTTAAGATAGTGGTTTTACCGGTTCCGTTATTGCCGATAATTGCAACACGTTCACCACGCTTAATTTCAAAATTAATATGTTGGAATAAAGTCAGGGAACCAAAGGATTTACTCAGGTTGGCAACCGTAAGCACATCATTGCCGCTGATTACATACGGCTCAAGGCGGATGGACATATGGGCCTCATGGGTAGCAGGCTTTTCAATTTTCTCTATTTTATCCAGCATTTTCTCGCGGCTTTCGGCACGTTTAATTGATTTTTCACGGTTAAAAGAACGGAGCTTTGCAATAACTTCTTCCTGATGCTTAATCTCTTTTTGCTGATTGAAGTAATGCTTTAACATGGTATCCCTTTGAAAAGCTTTTTTTTCCGCATAAGCAGAATAGTTGCCTTCATAGGAGGCTGCTTTTGTATTTTCAAGTTCAACCACTTTTGATACTACTTTATTTAAAAAATAGCGGTCATGGGCAATTACAACAACAGCACCTTTATAATTTAATAAAAATGTTTCCAGCCATGCTATGGACTCCATATCCAGAT
>JAATEU010000477.1 GCA_015655565.1 Clostridiales bacterium | reverse complement strand
TCCTCAAAGGTATTTAACTTATCATGAAGTTCGGAACCGGCATAGTGTTCAATCAGTAATTCCACAAATCTCATTACATGCCAGCCATATAAACCGGCGGTAGAAATTGGAGTAACGCCGTTTTCTTTTAAGGCTGCGCATACCTGTTCAAACTCTTCAAAGGTTGTCGGTACTGAAAGATTGTACTTTTCAAAAATATCTTTACGGTAATAAACATCCAATACGTTATAGCTGGTAGGATATCCTGCCAAAATACCACCTAACCGGCAAAGATTTAAAGCGCCCGGGCTGAATATATTATCCCAATCATTTTTTTCCGCATATTCCGTTAAATCGTATATAAGCCCGTTTTCCGCATAGAAACCGCCTAAACTTCCGCCCCAGTTAAACCAAATATCAGGTAATGTATTGGAAGAGGCTGCTACTTTACAGGCATCTTTGATACCATCCGTATCATAATAGGAAACGGTAACGCGGATGTTTTCATTTGCTGCATTGAACGCTTCTACAATCGGCTCTACTGCTTCCTGTCTGGTGGATAATGTCCAGAATGAAATATCCACCGCTTCTTTATCATCATTTTCCGCTGCCGCAGTATCGCCGGCTGCTGTTGATTCACCTGTGTCTTTGCTATTAGTCCCAGTTGAACCTGATGAGCCACATCCCGTTAAAACAGTTAACGCCAACATTGCTGCTAATAATAATGCTGTTACTTTTTTGAGTTTCATAGTGTTCCTCCCTTTTTTTATATAGTTAATTCACTCCTTGACAGACTGCGCATACCGTCTATAAATTCAGTTTAAAATTTAAATACCTTCTTAATTTCTTAAATTATTTAAACTAAATTTAAATTTATTTTAGCATAATTTAAATTTCATTTCAAGTATTTTATATATTTTAGTTAATTTCCACATTTTTATTCTGTTGTTTTTATACCATTTGCACAATTCAATGCTATTTACATTTCTTTACCTGAATTTTTTAAATTTAAATTTTCCGAATTTTAAACAAAAGCTGTGGTTGTTACAAAATAGCTTTAACAAACTCTGACTATAGGATTTATTGTATAATAATAAATCCTTTCATTAGAGTAAATAAAGCAATTTTGCAACAGCCACTTTTTAATGATTCCTATATCCTTTTTACACTATTTCCTATTATCAGTTCCGTATTTACTAAAATCTGAACAGATTCTTTTGTTCTTTTCTTAATCCGCTCCAGCAGCCTGCCCACTGCAATATTGCCAACGTTCCCATGTAATGCTTTCAAACAGGTAGGGTTAAAACCCAATAATGCGGCTCCGGGTACTTCATCAAACCCTACGATGGAAACATCGTCCGGTATCCGGTAGCCGCAACTTTGTAAAGCTCTGGACACACCAATTGTCACTTCATAATTTTCAGCAAATATGGCACTTGGGACATGCCCGTTACTTTTGATATACTGATACATATTTTCGTATATTTCCTGAGCCAAACCGCCTATATCAATGATTTTTTCATTTTCAGCCCCCTGCAGACCGGTTTTATTCATAAATGCATTGCAGGCGCTTCTTCTTTCATACATATTATAAAAATCTTTAGAATTGCGCAGGTACAATATATCCCGATGCCCGTTATCATACAGATACTTTAATCCCGTCTTAACTCCCTGCTGATTATGAAGCACTATACTATCCGTACGCATATCACCAAAATCCTGCTCACATAAAACATAGGGCAGTTTAAAATTACGGAAACACCGGTAATCCTCCTCCGTCATATAAGCTGCACCCAGGTATACACCTG
Source organism: Clostridiales bacterium (assembly GCA_015655565.1). Classification (GTDB taxonomy): domain Bacteria; phylum Bacillota; class Clostridia; order Lachnospirales; family Lachnospiraceae; genus Anaerocolumna. The sequence goes on along the minus strand of JAATEU010000477.1, from coordinate 4,755 downwards.
CCACATTTTCTTCTTCGCATTCCTTTAATAACTTTACAAGATCATCTTTACACCGGTCTACAAATACCATGTCCATTTTATATCCGGCTGCCCTTGCTCTTCTTGACGCTTCATCATAGCCCATATAAAATCTTGCATTTTCATCTGCATCAATTATGGCATTTTTCTGCAGGAAGGTATACATCCGAATGGTTTTTTCTTTCCGGTTCTTCCACTCATCGCCCTTTCCTTGACTTTCCTTGATATATTTCAATACTTTTTGACGTGTCTCCTCATTTACTCCCGGCCGGTTATTGATTGCTAACGACACCGTTGCCGTAGAAACACCCAAATCCCTTGCAACATCTTTTGCTTTTATTTTCATCCGTCTCCCCTTGTAAAATTAATTTAAATTTTTAAATTATTTAAATTAATTTTACAAGGAGATTTAAACTCTGTCAATATATATTTATCTATGACACAGGATAAACGCAAAAAAAAGAATTATGTAAAAATCCCCGGAAACTTCCGAGTGTGTTAGAAAAATTTTGCCTGTCTGTAAATTTATAAATAGTCTTTTGTGTTTAAATTTATTAATAAATTCAAAGACATCAAATAATTAGAGGCTGTCGGCTTATTTATAAAAACCGAAAAGACTGCTCCAATTAAAATTTTTCTTTGTGAGCAGTCTTTTTTACTTTTAGGCCATTCCAAGGTAGAACTGCCTGTATCCATATCCCGTCCAAAAAAGAAGCCTGTGGAACATAGTATTTTATGACAGCCCTTAAACATTATGAAATAAACAGCCGGATCAGATTATCACAAACCAGCTGAAAGCTTTTAATATCCGTAAATTCTTCCGGACAATGACTTTTTCCCCCGATGCTTGGCATAAAAATCATTGCCGTATCGGTAATTTCCGCAAACATTTTTGCATCATGTCCGGCCCAGCTGTATAAATCCATGGAATTTGGAATTTTAAGTTCCCGGATGGTTTCGATTAAATCCGGTGAAAACAATTTAACAGGGGTATAAACCTCCCTTATTATTTCCACTCCTATTCCGTACTTATCCTTTAAGCTTAGTGCGTACTCCTTTATTTCTTTTGCAATTGCTAAAGCCAGTTCATCTTCCTCGCTTCTAAAATCAAAGACAACGGAGGTTTTACCTGCAATTACATTATGGATATTAGGATAATTTTGTATCCTGCCCACGGTAGTGGTAGCTCTGCCATTATATTCCCGCCCTAATTCCCATGACCTTAATATAAAATCAGAAGCCGCAACCATGGAATCATGGCGTACCTCCATGATCGTCGGACCTGCATGATCCGATTCCCCATAGAAGTCAATAAAAAGCCGGCCGATTCCTACTACACCTTTTACAATACCTGCGTCACAGTGACGGCTTTCCAATACACCGCCCTGTTCCACATGAACCTCATAGAACCGGTCGTAATAATTCTTGGCCCATCCATTATCATTTCCAAAGGGAATGTCCTTAAATATTCCGCTCTCCTTTCTTAAAACCTCCAGGTTTTTCCCATTAACATCCGTATAGGATAATAATTCCTCAACCTCCATATCTCCCGCCATAAAGCGGGCACCGAAATACCCTCTCTGGCAGATGGCACCTTCTTCATCCGCCGTGACTAATATTTCAACCGGGACTTCCGGCTTAATACTATTCTCATGCATCACGGACACTAATTCCATGCCAACGACAATACCTGCCACACCATCATAGGCGCCGGCATTTTGCACGCTGTCAATATGGGAACCGATACCGACAGGTTTTTTTATAAGGCCTTCCGGATTATACTGTCCGATTACATTACCGAAGGAATCCATGCGGACCTTAATTTCCATGGCTTCCATTTCTTTTTTTACATACTTTATCGCCTCAACCCATGCCTTTGAATAGGTCCGCCTTGTAATTTTATTTTCTTCTTCCGTAAAGCCCGCTATTCTGTTTAAACGCTCCTGCATACGTTCCGGGTTAGATTTTAACATGAAAATTCCTCCTTATTCTACATCGTTTACCAGTTCCATCAACTGGCTCATATTGGTCTGTTCTTCCAGATGATCCACAAAATCGATAACCATTTCCGTTCTGCCGGAATCAGCATAGATACGATTGGCTAAATTCCTGAATTTATTTTTTACATCCTCACAGGTAACAGGATTTCTGAAATCCCCTTTCGGGTCATTGATTACCGCTTCATATTCCCTGCCATTCTTTAACGTGATTTTAACGGCACTGGAATAATGTTCCGGATATCTTCTTTCAAATTCCGGTTCTTCCGCTACTTCAGTCACTGAAATCAAATGTTTCACCAGGGGATCTTCAATATATCTTGTATCGAACTCATCCACCGTTACCTTACCGTTCCTAAATGCAATCGCTGCCTGATACGGCATGCTGAATTGAAGGTCCACAATATTCAGCGGATTCCATTTCCGGGCTTCTGCCAGTAATCTTATGGTATATTTTGAGGAACGGATATATATCCTTTCTATTTCTTCCGCCTTTGGATGATATAATTCCGCCAGTTTCAGGCAGGCATCCAGATGGCCTCCTGAATATCTGCAGCACGGATATACCTTTATGCTGGAAGCGGCAAATATCCAGTTTTTTCCCAAACCCTCCAGCAGATAACCGGCATCATAATGGTCAAGGTAAGAATAAGCATGAAGCAATCCATCTTTACCTTCATAAATATCGGCGGGACCATTAAAGCCCTTTTTTGCCATTCTGGCAGCTATAATGGCATTCATTGCAGGATGCCCTGCCTGTAAACGCTTGGTAAAGGAACCCTCCGAATTCCATGCCATAAGTCCGGCTACCATGCTTCCGGCTATTCCCTGCACATAAGTTAATTCTTCTTTCGTGAGTTTCATCAGCTTGCCGGCTGAAATTGCCGCTCCCATGGTACCACAGGTACCGGTGGGATGAAAGCCCTGATAATACATATCTCCCAGATATGCACTGCCTAAACGGCATACAATTTCATTTCCCAATACGACGGCTTCAAGGAATTCCCTGCCACTTGCCTGCAGATACTCAGATAATGCAAAACTTACCGGATAAGTAGCCGGTGAAGGATGTGCATTGGATTCGTTATGATCATCCACAAAGTCAAAGCCGTAGCATTGGATTGCATTGGCAAAAGCTGCCCCCGGCAGGGATACTTTCCTTGAAGAGCCTACTATAGTCCCTTCACAGGGCCCTCCCATTTCTTCTGCTATTTCCCTTGCAATTTTACTGGTAATGATATTTCTGGTCCCTGCCATGGAGGCCAGGACATCTAAGGTCAGCATTTTTGCATGATTCACTGCCTGTTTTGGTATCGCTTCATATTCTAAGCCGGCAGCCATTGCCGCTATTTTCTGTGCTATGGTTTCAGCCATATTATTTATCCTCCTGTCCGATTAGAAATGACGGATGCAGAATGTCTGCTGTTCCGGGTTTTAGATTTATGTTTCCGTCAGAAAAAGCAATTTTTCCGCGATACATGGTTTTCTCTAACCTGTGACCGACAAAAATCCCATCATATATAACTGCACTTTCTTTACATTTGCAAAATAGCTTATGTATATTGATTGTTTCCTTTTGCTTCAGCTTTTTAACAAATACAATATCGGCGTCCTTCCCCGGTTCAAGTCTGCCCTTAGCGCCAATTCCAAATATCCTTGCGGTATTTTCGGAAAAGGCTGCCGCAATCCTTTCATAAGAAAGCTTTTTATCCTCCACCAGTTTAAGCAGCAGGGGAAATGTTAATTCCAATCCGGGAAGTCCGTCAAAGGTTGTCCAGATATTTGTTCCGTTTTTTAATTTTTCTTCCCTGGTATAAGGAGCATGGTCACTTCCTGTTATGTCAATAAGGCCTTCCTTATACATCCCGGCAAGCCTGTTCACCCTTTCACGGCTGCGGAAGGGCGGTTTCATTCTGGCAAAGACTCCAAAAGGCTCCATCTCTTCTACCGCAAAGCTCAGGTATTGGGCACAGCTTTCAATATATATTTCAACCCCTTCCTTTTTCGCCTCATGTATGAGTAAAACCGTTTCCGGAGCACTGACATGGGCAATAATCACTTTACATTTTGTCTCTTTTGCTGCCCGGATAATTAATGCAACGGATTCCAACTCCGCCTGTACGGGTCTGGAATCGGAAAAGGCCTTTACGCCATCCCTTCCCTCTTCTTTTACCTTTTGAACCATGTGGTCTATGATGCTTTGGCTTTCACAATGAACGGTTAAGGATAAACCGGTTTTCTGAATGCGGTCCATAACCTTAAGCATATCCTCATAGGTTTCGGTACAAAGTCCATAAAATTCAGCTTCCCTGCCTGCTACCGAAGCCATATGGAAGGTTTTAAAGCCTATGGCTCCTGCCTTGGCTAACTTAGGAATCTCTTCCAGATTATCAGCCCCTGCCCCTCCATAAAGTCCAAAACTGATGCATCCGTCCTTCACGACCTCATTTACCCGGCGAATGAATCTCTCATAGGTCGATGCAGGTTTCGCACATCCCGGCATTTCCAATATGGTTGTTATACCGCTGGCGGCGGCAGCATAAGAACCTGAGATAAAATCCTCGCGGTGTGAAAAGTCACCTCCTCGGATATGGACATGGGAATCAATCATACCGGGAAAGAGGATATATTCTTCTGCATCCATAGTTTCCCCGGCATGATTCAACGTTTCATTATTTATACATACCTGGGTAATGACTCCGTTTTGAATGCCAATATGTCCCTTCCTGCAGCCTTCCGG
>JAATEU010000490.1 GCA_015655565.1 Clostridiales bacterium | reverse complement strand
GAATCCGTAGCAGAATACAAATCCGATTTAAATGACTTATGGAAAGAACTCTATGTTAAATGTGCCATGAGTTCGGAAGCTGACTTTGAAACAACCTACAAAGAAGCCTGCCAGGAATTCTTAGATGCAGGATATCAGGCAATTCTTGATGAAAAAACAAAAGCAATAGAAGCCGGAAATTATAATTAATTGTTTTCAGTCATCCTGTTTTATGATATTATTTAATTATGGCAGCCTGCTGAAAAATCATTATGATAGGGCAGATATGGCCTGTGTATAACACACAGGCCATATCTGTCCGGTAAAATCTTAAGAAAAGGGAGAAGAACAGAAAAACATGCTGAAAATAAATTATGACAGAAATTATCTTTTAGAGGTAATTGACAAGGTCGTCCATAAAACCATGACAATGGATTTATTATGGGATTGGCCCTGCGGTGTTGCTTATTATGGTGTCTGTGAAGCATATAAGGAAACAAAAAAAGAAGAATATTTAAATTTGCTGAAGAATTGGACCGACGAATATCTAGAAACCGGATTGCCGGATTGGACCGTAAACACTTGTGCAATGGGGCATGCAATGATTACTCTTTACGAAGAAACCGGGGATGAAAAATATTGGGACATAGTGATGGGCAAGGTTGATTATATCCGTAATCATGCGCTGCGTTTCGGCGATCATGTGCTTCAGCATACCGTATCCGTTAACAATGATTTTCCGGAACAGGCATGGGCAGATACTTTATTTATGGCTGCTTTTTTCTTATTAAGGGTCGGTGTGAAACTAAGTGATAAAGAAATCATTGAGGATGCCCTGAATCAATATTACTGGCACGTAAAATACCTGCAGGACCCGGTGACAAACCTCTGGTATCACGGCTATAATAATCTAAACAAAGATCATATGTCAGGCTTTTCCTGGGGAAGGGCAAATTCCTGGGCAGCCTATACCATGTCCCAGGTAAAAAAACGGCTCCCTAAATCCTACCTGTACCCCAAGTTCATGGATATTGACTGCGCACTAAGAGATCAATTGTCCGCATTAAAAACTTTCCAGGCTGAAAATGGATTATGGAGAACCTTAATAGATGATATGGAATCCTATGAAGAGGTATCCGCTTCCTGCGGAATAGCCGCGGCCATGGTGGAAAACGGGAATCCCCTTCATTCCAAGTATGTTCAGAAAGCACTGGAAGGAATTCTTTTCAATATTTCAGAAGACGGCAGGGTGCTTAATGTATCCGGCGGCACTGCCGTAATGAATGACCGGGAAGGCTACCTTAACATATCTAAAACCTGGATTCAGGGCTGGGGCCAGGGACTTGCCCTGGCGTTTCTGACTGCTGTGCTTGGTGTTGAACAATAAGCCCCTTCACTGCATATGCAGCCATGCTCTTATAATAAATAAACTATTTCCACATTTTACGCTATGATAAATTAAAAAGAGTTCCAAATTTGTATCCATTAACTGCAAATTTTGAAACTCTTCTTAATTTATATAACGATTAGAACATGAAAAAATTGTCATTCAATCTATTGCCGTTCCCTCTTATCTTGAACTGAGATAAACTTATTCTCACTCAGCCTGTACCTTCCGCCTTTGAGTAACTTATGCTTAATTACCCACCAGCCGGGAATCCATATATATTTATGCATTGCAGGGCTTACACTGCCGATCATCCAGCAGTTTCTGGAGCACTTTTCAGTACATCTTCTGACTTCATCCGCTCTGTCAGAATTCCACAGCTCTTCCCAGCTTTGCTCCCGCAGATTTCCCATAACAGCCTTTTCCTGCATACCATTGCATGGCACAACATCGCAAAAAGGGTCGATAAAAAAAGCATTCCTGGACATGTCACAGGGCAGCAGTCTCTTGTTGCCATAAATATAGTTAATCAATCCATGATTGAAATAGGCTCTGAACCACTTCTTCGGTGAATTACTTTTAAGCAGCAGATTAATCAGTTTTTCAAAATTCTTTGCCACATTTTCTTTGTCATGAATCTTATTATCCGTTTTTCTGAAATAGAAAGAATTATGCAGCGCCGCAGTTGCAAATTCCATATGCAGTTCATTAGAGAGCTCATATAGTGAAACGAGATCATCACAGTTCATATCCTGGACTGTCATGCCAAAACCAACATCCGGATGACGCATTTTCACAAGTGTTTTTAATGTGCCGTATCCTCTCTCAAATCCATTTGGAATACCGCGGATTGCATCGTTTGTCTTCTGAAGACCCTCTATGCTGATACGGATGCCGATCTTAGGAAATTTTTTACACAGTGCAAGGATTCTGTCCGTGAAATATCCATTGGTGGAGACAACTATACGGTCTGACTTCCCATAGAGTTCTTCTACTATTTCAGGTATATCTTTTCTGATAAAAGGCTCCCCGCCCGTAATATTGGTAAATGCCATTTCCGGTAATTTTTTAATCACCTCTAATGTGATTTCTTCATCCGCTTTAGAGGGATCTTTAAAACAATCACACATATTGCAGCGTGCATTACAACGGTAAGTTACAATTACAGTTCCATACAACGTCCTTCCAGCCATAGGTATATCCTCTCTTAACAAAATTTATATTTTTTTTCCAATATCCCACCGGTTAACCTTCATATAGTTTCATCAGTTTCTCAGAATATTCCGCAATGGTATTAAACTTAATACTTTTACAGTTTTCAGAATAAGTTTTAGTCTTTCCTTTATCATTCCATAAAAGCTCTATCTTTTTCTTCAGCTCCATGACATCCCCGCTCTGAAATAAGTCACCGGTTTTACCTGCTTTAATCAGCTCCGGAATACCGCCTATATCTGCTCCAAGAACCGGAGTTCCATACATCTGGGATTCCATAACGGAAAACGGACAGTTTTCATACCATTCTGACGGACAGATACTAAACCTCGCTTTCCTGATAAGCATCTCCAATGTTTCACCGGTCTGAAATCCTACATTTTTAATGTTAGGTATTCCTGCAATTTCACTCTCCAGGGACCCGGAGCCTGCGAAAATAAACCGGATATCCGGGAGTAACCGGCATACCTTAATCAAAGTCCCGATTCCTTTTTCTTTCTAAAAACGTCCGAAATACAGGATATAATCTTCCTTCTGTACGGTTTTTTGTTCCGCCCTGTCAATAAAGTTATAAAGCACAATTGTTTTATCTGCAAATAAAAGATTTGAATTCAGTTTGCCGGCTATAAACTGACTGGGACATATTATGGCATCCAGGTTCCTGTAGGTTTTTAAAAGCTTATAGAAATAACCCTCGGCCATACCTATCGCACTCTTTATTCTCGATCCGTGAATGCATTTATCTTTTATGCAGGGAAGAAATTTACCCCCAAGACATTTTTCACAATTCTTTCCGGTCAGAGGATTATTCATCATGTGGTTGGGACATATAAATTGATAATCATGTGCAGTAAATACAATCCGTACTTTATGTTTTGTCTGCCTCTCATACCTTTTAATTTCATATATAACCGAAGGCGTTAACTGAAAATTTATATTATTCAGATGTACTGCATCCGGTTGAAATAAATCCAAAACCTTTTTGATTTTCTTTCTGGCTTCAACAGAGTAGATTATCTTGAAAGGAATAAACAATTTTTGTATTTTGGCAGAATGAAAATTCATATGGGAAGTATAACTTTCAGCCCTGTTGCCTACTATCCTGTTCTCATGTTCCATACCGAAGTATTCAACTTCATGCCCCTGCGCCTTCAGATAGCCGCCAAGCTTAAAAATGTACGTCTCCGAGCCGCCGTTTGGATAGAGGAATTTATTAACCATTAAAATCTTCATAATATACCTTCATTCTCTTTTATATGATTCGGTATTATATATGTTTTCCCATATAACTTTACTGTCTTCTCTGCTACAGAATTCCAGTTATATTTTCTGCAGATAAAATCACTTGCCGCGCTCTTATATTCATACACAAGATCCGTATTTTGTATCAGCCCTTCAAGCTTATTTCTCAAATCTGAAATATTGCTCTTTTTAAAGACCGCGGCTTTCTCTTCCACAACCTCTCTGCATTCAGGAATATCAGATACCAGACAGCAATTGCCATAACTCATAGCCTCCAGCAGACTTATGGACATCCCCTCCAAATCCGACGGAAGCACATACAGATAAGCATTGCTATAGAGTTCTTCCAATACCTCTCCCTCAACAAAGTCTGTGAAAATCACTCTGCTGTCTGCCTCCCCCTTTCTTTTTATATCAGCCACATATTCATCCGTGTGGCTGCTGCCGCCTGCAACAACTAATTTCTTTGAAGTACGGATATCTCTATATGCATCAAGAAGATAGCTAAGACCCTTCTCAGGAACAAGGCGTCCTAAAAACAGTATATAATCATCCCTGCGGATACACCATTTTTTGCGGATAACATCATCGTCTTTATTTTCCGGTTTTTCAATTCCGTTTGGGATAAACTCAGCTTTTCTTCCATACGTATATAAAAAATATTCCTGGACATTTTTAGAAAGCACAATTACTTCATCTGCATATTTTGCAGCAATTCTCTCACCAACTTTTAAGAATCCGGCAGCAAAAGCTCCCCATTTTGCTCTTTTCCAATCAAGTCCGTGAATCGTTACCACAGTCCGGATCCCAAGGAGGTGAGGGAGCCACAGCATAACACAGGGCCCCTCCCCATGATAATGAATACAGTCAAAACGGCCGAATAATGCTCTGAAGGTGGCAAGAACAGAATAGACAAGAGCATTGAGCTTTTTATTCCGGAAAGTAGGGATATTCCGTATTTTGATACCTTTATACTCCTTCGCAAAGGATATACCATCGTAAACCTTACCCGAAACATGATGACCTTTCCGATTATAAGCATGGACCGTATGGCCATAAGAGGCCAAGCGGGAAGAAAGCTCTTCTACTGCAATTTCTATTCCGCCCTCTCTGGAGGGAATACGTTTATGCCCAATCATTGCAATTTTTAATCCTTTAATTTCCATATTATTTATATCATCCTTCATTTACGTCCTCCTTCCTGCTGCTTTTAAGCTTCTATCTATCCTTATCCCAGATTACCTTACTAATGCCGCCAACTGCCATCTTTTACATAAATTCTGCATATCTATGCTACTTTGATTTCGGTTTTAAACCATAGGCATTATAACATTTGGCATAATACTTTCCATAATAACCATAATGTTTCAATTCTACTTTATTTAATATTACACCGAGTATTTTACAGTTACTCTTTTCCAATTGTTTTATTATTTTCTGCGCAAATTTATAACTGATTTTATTGGACTGGACTACCAGGCATACTCCGTCACAGTATCTGACTACGCTGGCACTGTCAATCACAGCTCCCAGGGGAGGCGTATCAATGATGATATAATCATAGATTTTTCTGAGGGATTCAATTAAATCCTTAAGCAGCTCCCTGTCTAAAAGGTCGGTAGGGTTTGACGGCAGCGGTCCCGTAAATATAATATCAAGGTTCTTTATATTGGTTCTATACAGAATTTTACCTAACTTATTGATACCTGTAAGATAATGGGTTAATCCTAAAATAGCTGAGTCTACTTTTAATCTGCCCGGAAGGGTTGATTTTCTTAAGTCAGCATCAATAAAAAGTACCTTCCTGCCACCGTCTGCCATGGAAGTTGCCAGCCTGAAAGATACGAGGGTTTTACCCTCACCGGGAGTACCGCTGGTAATGCAGATTGTTTTGATGTCTTTTCCGCAAAATTGTATATTGGTTCTTAAGGCATTATAAGCTTCATTGCTTCTGAAATTAAAATTGTTTATTCTTTCCAAATTAATTGTCTGCATCACTAATCCTCCTGGTTTATTTTTTAATAATCTTTTTTATTTATATGTATTGGTTATTTAATAATTTTGTGGAATTTTCCAAAAATTTATTAATTACAGAATCACCATATTTTTTACGTATCAATTCCAGCCCTTCCTTCATTCTCGGTGCTCTGCCGTAATCTGAATGGGAATTGGTACCAAGGATATGTACCAGTTCATATTCAATTAACTTCCTGCAATGGGTTACTTTCCGGTCTGCATGCTTTCCCAGAATGCCGGAAATATTCATCTGCATATAAGCTCCGATCCGGAGCATTTCATAGATGCCTTCATAGTTCTGGTATAAACATTCATATCTCTCTACATGTGCCAGAATTGGCAGGTAACCGTAAATCAATAACCGGTGTAAACCTGTTTTTATAATTCCATAAGCTTCAGCAGAGGCGAATTCTACCAGTATATATCTGGTGCCCGCTAATGTCAGGGCTTTTTTCTTTCTAAGGTGTTCAATGATATCATCGCTAAAAAATAACTCGTTTCCTAAATCAATATGGAAAGACTCATCAATCTGTTTTGCTTCCTGCCTTACCAGTTCAAGTTTACTTCGCAGTTCTTCCTGGTCCGGATTTCTGCAGCCTGCTCCATAATGCGGTGTTGCTATAATATAATTGATACCTTCTTCATGAGCTATCCGTAACATGTTTTTGGTCTGGCCCATACTAACGGAACCATCATCCACAGCCGGTAATATATGACTATGTATGTCAATCCACTGATTCAATTGTCCATTTCCCCCGCTTCTACCTTGAGCCCCTGTTTACCAATACTACCCATATGGTCTTAAGCAGGATTTTAATATCCATCATAAGCGACCAATTATCTATGTAATCCAGGTCCAGTTTCACTACTTCCTCAAAGTCATTTATATCGCTCCTGCCACTAACCTGCCAGAGTCCGGTCAGTCCGGATCTCAGGGCTAATCTTCTCCTATGTCTGCCTTCATATTGAAGGAATTCATCTTCGGTAGGCGGTCTGGTCCCAACCAGGCTCATATCACCTTTTAGTATGTTAAAAAACTGCGGAAATTCATCCAGACTTGTTTTTCGAAGGAATTTCCCCACTTTTGTAATTCTGGGATCATCCTTGATCTTGAACATAAAACCATTCATTTCATTTTGTGCCATTAATTCCAGTTTTCTTTCCTCTGCATCCACATACATGGAACGAAACTTATAAATGCGGAAACGCCTTCCGTTCCTGCCGACCCGGATCTGTGAGAATAAAATCGGACCGGGTGATTCTATGTAAATAGCAGGAGCGATAAGGAAACCGAAAACCACAGTTAAGAAACAGCCGACCAATCCTCCTGCAAGATCAACCAGGCGCTTTAAATGCAGCTGGGAAACACTAAATAACTTCGAGCTAAAGGTCAGGACATGATAGCCGCTTATTTTCTGTACAACTTTCTCATGAAGCTTTAATCCAAACGTATTTATACTTAAGTTAACTGTAATTCCCATGTTCTCAAATTCCAGTATGATCTCCTCCAAATCCGGCCGGAGCGCATAATCACCGGGTATATGAAGAAATATTCCATCCAGCACCTGATGCCTGGCTACTTCAAACATATTAAGAAGATCAGCCTTTACCTCAATCCCTTCAATCTTCTGCCCTACCATAGGCTTGTCAAGAATCGTCAGACAGGTAACCTGATACTCCCAGTCATTTTCACTATTAACCTGGTGCAATACTTCTTTTGCCTGTTCCGAAGTTGTGATAATCATAATTTTATAACTGTATTTACTTTTTTTATAAACCGCTAATAGCAGGATTTTAAAATATTGTCTTACAATAAAGGTAATAAGTATATTCAGCAGGAAGAAACATAAGAAAAACACTCTAGAATAAGATGCCCCCTCCTGAAAGATAAACATGACTGCAGTTGAGGTGACTGTAAGTATACAGTTAACTTTTATTACTATGGTCAATTCTTCCAAAAAACCTCTTTTGAATAATTTACTAAAAGTATCATAAAAATAAAAAACAGAAATATATAACAAAAGTACGGAGATGAAAAACCAGGCATATAAATTATTAAACCAAGCCTTTGTTATTTTCCCATAACGGATCCAGGTTGCTAACAGGAATGATATTATGATACAGCACAGATCTACTAATAATAGATATTTATTGAACAAATCCCTCTTCTTTAAATTCATCTAAAATCACATCCTTCATAAATAATTGATTTTTCCTGGCTATGATAATGCATAAGCCAAGTAATATCATTATTACTGCAAGTGTTATCATAAGTGCGTCCAGCCGGATTCCTGCATCTTGAACCGTAATTTCACTCAGATAGATAAATCTGCCTGACTTATCTATTATCTGATTGATATTGCCTTGGATATCATAAGTTAATTTAAGGCCACATACATCATATATTTCTTTTGATAAATTAATAGCCAGTTCCTTTCCGTCCACTGACATCTTGCTAAAGCTGATTTCCTGTTCTATGTCCATAATTGCATTTAATTCTATTATCTTGTTTAAAACTTCATAAGCTTTGGATGAACTTAAAGTTACACCCGGGCTGCCTAAATAATTATGCAGATACTTTATATAGACCGCATATTCATTATCTTCCGCAAACTGACGGGTATCCTTTATTTGAACATTGCCTGTAAGCATATTAAGAATGATTTTCTCAGATTCATTTAATTCATCGTCTTTTAGTATCTCCATATTCCCGGATATGGCCGAAATACTTATTTCATCTTTTGTGTCAGAACTTCCTGCCGCTGCTTCAATGCACACCATAAGTAAAAGCATACATACAAATAAAAGCGAAAGCGTAATTCGTTTACTCATCATTTTCTCCCCCTTTATGATAAAGTAAAAAATTTAATTATCAGGCTTCTTGTGGAATCCGATGGTGCCGAAACAAGTGTATTTTACTTGCTTTGTACCAACCAACCATCGTAACTTACAGCCGGTACGGCTGAATAGTTACAGAAATTATTAAGTTGGATATTCCTTAGATATTAATAGAAAAATAGAACCATAGCATATTTAACCGCCTTAAATACAATTATAATAATGAGCTATGGTAACTTAATCTTACCCCTCTTAATGGAGCAGCTCTCCCCTCCTCCTTTTTATTATCCTTAGTAGTTTTTATTTTTTATGCATGGATAGCAAATGATTTAATGTAAATATTTACCAGTTACTTAAGATTATAAATCATCTCATAATAATTAGCAAGATCAAAATAGCAAATTTTTCCATTTTTCATCGCATGATTAGACAATTTTCCCTATAAAAATGTAAAAATTTACAGCATATTTGTTTTAACGCTTTTACCCTTTTTATTTGTTTATAACAGACAAAAAGACATAATTCCATAAAAGCATGTAAGGTTTTGGAAAAAGGCAGAGAAGCAGGAACAATCCAGCCTAAATAATAGGGAGAGCGAAACCTCGAAAAAAGGCCATTGGTTTATAATACTATTATTATCTTTTTTATAAAAAACTGTGTTTCAGGCATAAAAAACTATGTCTTATGCAGATGCTATTGTAAAATTTAGTAATTGCCTTATAATCCAAATTGTAATAGTTTTTCGGTGGTACATTTTGGGGTGGCTACATTCATTCAACGAATGTTATAAGTTACACAAAGCTGGTTTGGTTTTATGTTTATCATGAAAGAATGGAAAATACAATTCAAGGAGGTAAAGCAAATGAGAAAGAAAAAGATTATAGTAACGGTTGTATTGTGTAGCTTAATTATAATGTATTTTGGTTCATACATTGTAAATGAAGCCCAAAATACAACGAAACAATATGTAGTAATATATAGTAATGGAGCAGGTAATAATGTAGAAACTTATAATATAACTTCATCCGAAGCAGCAAAAATGAGGTTGGATAGCAACGTATCGGTTGTTGAGGAAGATGGATATGTATATGGCAGTGATAACAATAATATAAATTCAAATAACAAAGGGGAAAAAACAAAAGATTTCTTCCAAAAAAACAAACACACAAAGACAGTGGAAAGACGATTATCAAAGAATTCTGATACGGAATGGAATATACAGGCGATTAAGGCTGACAATGTAGATACAGAACTCACTTCAAATCAGAGTGCAGTATCAGGTCCAGCGGTAAGCGTAGTAACAGGTTCTAAAGTAAAAGTGGCCATTATTGATTCAGGCATCGACTACACATCGGATATTGATGTATATTTGCGTAAGAATTTCATTCCCGGTGAGGATGCGATATCAATTATTTATGAAGATATTACCGGACATGGAACAAGCATAGCCGGGATAATAGCAGCAAAAGATAATGAGAGAGGAATTATCGGTATAAATCCAAATGTTGAATTATATTCAGCAAGAGTACTGGACAGTAATCTCATTGCACCAATAAGCCGCGTGGTTGAAGCAATCTATTGGGCAATTGATAATAAGGTGAATATAATAAACATGAGTTACGGAACAGCAACAGATTCAGAAGCTTTAAAACGTGCAATTCAAGATGCCTATAATGAAGACATTCTAATTGTTGCTGCTGCCGGCAATAATGGTGAAATAGAATATCCGGCTGCATACGATGAAGTAATTGCAGTTGGTTCTGTAAACAGCAAGGGTGAACGCAGTGATAGCAGTGCCACCGGAGAAGATTTGGAATTAATGGCACCGGGAGAACAAATCCTTTCTACCGGTGGGTTCGGAGGAGTTACAGTAGCTTCAGGCACAAGCATGGCCTCTCCACATGTTGCGGCAGTTGCATCTGTTTTATGGCAAAGAGATTTAAATTGTTCCAGTGACTTTATACGTACATTATTAGATCTAAGTGCAAATAAGTATGGTGATGACACGGAATATGGATACGGCCTTGTTGATCTGAAATATGCATTAGAGCAATATGATGAATTAAAATCGATTTATGATAATAATAATAATTCATTGAATGTTTCTGCGATTGAGGATGCGAAGGAAAATGGATTATTACAGGAGAATGAAGAAGACGTTATTATCTTTGATGATGTAACCTATGTTGAAGGAAGCTGGTTATCAGATGATCATAAAGAATTAGCCGGTGAGAAAAGCTATGTTTCAGGCAACACATTATCAACGAATGGTTTAACGATTGTTAAATTGGGTGCTGTTGTAAGTGATAGTGAAATTCCAGGTTTTACTGCATACCCTCAGTTTCATGGATTTATGAGTAAACAAGTGGGAAAAACTTATAAATCCAATTATATGGCCTCCTATATCTATCTAACAAATAAAGCAGTAGGATTATATAATAATACGGAACCAACAGTACCATCCTATTTATCAGATAATGATAAAACAGGCATAGATACGTACCTTACAACTTCCGGCTTCAATGGAAAAACATGGACTGAATTACTCGATGGGAATACAGTAAACACTACAAATATAGCATTATTTGTCTATGGAATAGCATTACATTCTGTTACGGATTTATATGCTCACTGTACATATAATACGGATGGCAGTTATATACGTCATGCTTTAGGCGCTGACATAAATACTTATATTCCAAACAGATATGATTGTGCACGAGTAATGGCACAGATATTGATAGCACATATCAAAAGATTTGAATCAGGAGATATATCTGACTTTTATACAGTTGCAAACGAAACTTTTGATTGGACATTTTACGTAGGCAGATATAGTAAATATGCTCAGGCTGTTGATGCAAGTTATTATACTGCTCATAGAGAAGTTTTTGATTGGATGAATATTGATAAGTAAAATGTTGGAGCCTGCCTATGGCCTATCCATTTTTGCCAGTGCAAGACAAAATTCCGACGGCAATGCGGTGGCATTGTCCAGGAATTTTAACGCCGCACTGGCGCGGAGCAGTCGAAAAATTACAAGCTGTCGGTTAAATCCTTCCATTGCATTTATTGTATATATAAGTCTTCTGACGGTTTTGCTATTTTCGGATATTTTGCACTCCATTTTCCACACTGCAAAATCTCTGTCTGCGGGAATACTGCTTCAATTTGCGGAAATCCGCTTAATCAGCATTTTTCAAAATGTCCCTGGCATAGGAACATTTTATAGTGCGACAGCCCCCTTTATTAATATGCATATATATAGTTTGAATATCACAATATCATAGTCAATTGTATTCTTTTCTTCGTAACCTCCACGCTCATAACCTTCACTTCCACAATATCTCCGACGCTGACCACATCAAGAGGATGTTTTACAAATTTTTTATTGGTCAGCTGGGAAATATGAACCAGGCCGTCCTGATGAACCCCGATATCTACAAAAGCACCAAAATCAATTACATTTCGAACGGTTCCCTTTAAGATCATGCCTTCTGCCAGGTCCTTCATTTCTAATACGTCGGTTCGAAGTATTGGTCTTGGCATCTCATCCCGGGGATCCCTTCCGGGTTTCTCCAGTTCTTTAATGATATCTGCAAGGGTAATCTCACCGATTCCTAAGTCACTTGCCATGGCCTGCCTGTCCTTAATCTGTTTTCCCAGGTCGGAGAGCTTTCCAACCTTAATATCTTCCGTACTATAGGAAAGTTTTTTAAGAAGGATTTTTGTGACTTTATAAGATTCCGGATGAACACTGGTTGCATCCAGAGGATTCTTCCCATCCTGGATTCTCATGAATCCTGCACATTGTTCAAAGGCCTTAGGTCCAAGCTTGGCCACCTTAAGAAGCTGGCTGCGGTCCGTAAATCTTCCGTTTTCTTCACGATAGGTTACGATATTCCTGGCGATGGCTTTTGTAATACCCGAAATGTATTCTAAAAGGGAAGCGGAAGCCGTATTTAAATCTACCCCGACTTTATTTACACAATTCTCAACTACACCGGTCAATGCCTCTGATAGTTTCTTTTGATTCATGTCATGCTGGTATTGTCCTACCCCAATGGATTTTGGATCAATCTTGACCAGCTCAGCCAAAGGATCCTGTAACCTTCTGGCTATGGATGCCGCACTTCTTTGTCCCACGTCAAAGTTCGGGAATTCTTCCGTCGCCAGCTTGCTTGCGGAATATACGGAAGCACCTGCTTCATTGACAATAATGTACCGGGCTTTACTGTTAATCTCTTTTAGCATATCAGCGATAATCATTTCAGATTCCCTGGAGGCCGTTCCGTTGCCGACGGAAATTAAGGTAATTCCATGCTTCTTAATTAAATTACCTACTATTTTCTTTGCTTCTTCCACTTTATTCTGAGGTGCCGTAGGATATATGACAACCGTATCCAGAACCTTGCCGGTTCCGTCCACAACTGCCAGCTTACATCCGGTACGGAAGGCCGGGTCCCAGCCAAGAACTACCTGCCCTACAATTGGAGGCTGCATAAGGAGCTGTTCTAAGTTCTTACCAAATACCTTAATGGCACCATCCTCCGCTTTCTCGGTAAGCCCACTTCTTATCGCCCTTTCAATGGCGGGAGCAATCAGGCGTTTATAGCTATCCTCAATTACAGCCTTAAGAACATCCGTTGTATACGGATTTTGTTTTACAATTATCTTTGTCTCAAGATAAAGCAGGATCCGAGCCTCCGGAGCGGTTATCTTAACGGTAAGTATCTTTTCATTTTCACCGCGGTTGAGGGCCAGAATGCGGTGACCGGCCAGCTTAGTCAGCTTCTCTTCGAAATTATAATACATTTCATATACGCTCTCAAGCTTCTCATCCTTTACCGAACTGGTAATCAAGCCTTCCTCGAAGGTTATTTTCCGGATATAAATGCGGTAATCCGCTTCATCAGAAATATTCTCTGCAATTATATCCATGGCACCTGCAATGGCCTCTTCTACCGTGTTAACCTCCTTCTCCGGATCCAGAAAACTTTCAGCCTCTATCTCAAGGGGCCGGACAGCCATCTGAAGGAGAATTATATCAGCCAAAGGCTCCAGGCCCTTTTCCTTAGCAATCCTCGCCCTGGTCCTTCTCTTGGGACGATAGGGCCGGTACAAATCCTCTACCACAACCAAAGTAGTTGCCGTTAAGATTTGTTCCTTCAGTTCTTTCGTCAATTTACCCTGTTCCTCTATACTGGACAGAACGCTGGCCTTTTTATCTTCCAGATTCCTGAGATATAAAAGTCTTTCGTAAAGATTTCTTAAAACCTCATCATTTAAGGAGCCTGTAACTTCCTTACGGTATCTGGCTATAAACGGTATGGTATTACCCTCATCGATTAATTTAACGGCCGCTTCTGCCTGTTCTGCTTTTATACCAAGTTCATCCCTTAATTGTTTAATAATATCCATCGTATACTCCTTTAGTTGCATGTGATTCTCTTTTATGAAAAACTTTGCCTAACCATCATAACACCGGAAATGAGTAAAATCAAGTATTTGTTACCGTTCCTTTTTTTCATTCCTTTTTTCGAAAGGGATAGAAAACAGCTAAAATAATATGCATAAAAAAATACACCAATTATTCCTGGAAACGATTGGTGTACTTTTGTGTTACATGAGGTTGTCTGCAGTATTTGGTACCTAATACCTAATATAAACCGATGTTTCATATTTTACACCCATTGCATATCGCAAGCCTGCCTGCGATACTGCCGCAAATAAATAGGGTGAAAGAATTAATTGCGGCATTCCTTTCATAGATTATATTTTCTTTCAACTTTATTCCCCTGAAATAAGCTCCTTAATGATTACTTTTTAGTAATAGCGGATATTTATTAATGGCTGCCTAATTTTTCATTGTCTAAAATACGGATTGCCAAAGGCAGTATACTTCCGCCGGCCAGATTGCCAAGCGCGATTACCATAATGTAACCAAACGCTTTTACTCCCCATGCATTTGCCATGGAAAAATAAAATATGTCCGCAATACTATGTTCATATCCGGACAATATAAATACCATAATCGGCAGGATCAAAGCTAAATGCTTGCCCACACTGTCTTTTATGGTCTGAAAACCGATAACTGCAATACACATCATCCCACCGCACAGCATTGACATAATAAACGTACTAAAAATTGAATCCGATAATTTTAAGTTAACCAGTTCCACCGTATGATCCACAAGTTTAACCAGCTTTGTCTGCCGGTACAAATAGCCCATACCGACAGTTCCCACTGCATTACCTAAGAAAACAATCAATACGGTTATTAGAAATTCAGGCTTTTCATTGGGTATGTAACAAACCTTACCTGTATATAGATTTAATCCAAATGTATAAATTGTAAATAATCCAATTGAAAATAG
>JAATEU010000183.1 GCA_015655565.1 Clostridiales bacterium | reverse complement strand
TTGTCTAAATAGGTAAGCAGCGCAATGATCATAAGTACAAAAGTAAATAATTCACTATATGTAATATAATTCATCGGCACCACCTCCCTTCATGGGAGGCTAACACCCTGTACACGATTACTCCATAGATATAATCTTAGCATAGCGCTTATTTGATGGCAATCAAATAATTATTTCCTCACTACGCTCCCAAAATCGCTCCTTACCTTCCCACAAAGTAGAACACCCAACCCGCACAAGCATTCTTCAAACACGCTCTAGTATTCGCTGAACTTGAACGAATTATGACTTCTGAATGTGTAACGGCCACTATGTTAGCACGCGCCGGCGGAATAGTAGCAGAGTTACTTTGGATTATGACCTCGGAAATATATGTCGCACTCCTTTCATTTTATTAATATGCACTGCATGACCATAACCAGATGAGGCTGCAAGTGTTGGCGGCATTTAGTTTTAATAAAGTACGGCATTTATAATTGTCACAGAAATCATGTCTAAACAATTAGCATGGCATCCCCAAAGCTGAAGAAACGATAACGCTCCCTTACCGCCACCTCATAAGCCCTTAGGACATTTTCCCTGCCTGCAAGGGCTGATACCAGCATGATAAGCGTGGATTCCGGCAAATGGAAATTAGTGATTAATGCGTCCAGCACCTTAAACTTGTATCCGGGATAGATAAATATCTTTGTATCCCCGCTGCCGTATTTCACAAAGCCGTTTTCATCTGCGGCAGATTCTACCGTTCTGCAGCTGGTGGTTCCTACACATAGGATTCTGCCGCCATTTTTCTTCGTCCGGTTAATTTTCTCCGCTTCCGATTTTTCAATATGGTAGAATTCCGAATGCATATGGTGTTCTAATATGTTGTCTGCTTTAACCGGACGAAAGGTCCCAAGTCCCACATGGAGGGTAACATTGGCTATAATAATTCCTTTTTCTGCAATCTGTTCCAATAATTTCTTTGTAAAATGCAGCCCTGCCGTAGGTGCTGCTGCCGAACCATCATATTTGGCATATACGGTCTGGTAACGGTTTTTATCCTTTAATTGGTGTGTAATATAGGGCGGAAGAGGCATCTGCCCCAGCTGGTCTAAGATTTCTTCAAAAATTCCCTCATAGAAAAACTTCACCAGCCGGTTACCTTCGTCCGCAAGCTGAACAATTTCACCCACCAATAATCCGTTTCCAAAGCTGATTTTCGTACCGGCCCTAGCCTTTTTACCCGGTTTAACCAGGGCTTCCCATATATCATTTTCCTGCCTTTTAAGAAGCAGGATTTCAACCCTGGCTCCGGTTCCTTCCCTTTCACCAATCAGTCTGGCAGGAATAACCTTTGTATCGTTAATTACTAAACAATCGCCTGCCTGCAGGTAATCTATAATATCCTTAAATATTTTATGCTCTGTCTCTCCTGTGATTTTATCCAGCACCAGCAGCCTTGAACTGGAACGGTCCTCCAGGGGATCCTGTGCAATTAATTCCTCCGGTAAATAAAAATCAAACTCTTGCTTCGTCATATCTTCTCCTGCCTGTATATTGTTTCTTACGTATTTCTTTTTTACGTATTATCTTTCTTACATACAGTCTCTTTCTTATATACTGCTTATTTCTTACGTACAGTCCTCTTTTTTAATGTATTATTTCTTTCTTATGTACTGTTTCTTTCTTACGTACTGTCCTCTTTTTTACTTCATTATTCACTTTTTTACCTAATTATTCTTTTCCATACATTGTTTTTATTTATACTTTTTATAGCGACAACATTTTAGGGCATTATCTGGTTTCTTCCTGCGCACCTGGGATAACTTTGTCATAATCATCTAAGAAACTATAGGAAACCTGTTTTTTCTGATATCCAATCACAGTATCTAAATTCACATTATGGATGCTTCGAAAGATATTCATATCTATAATAGGGCTTGTCTGCCTGAATTTCTTTATTAATTCCTTCATTTCCTGACGTTTGGAACCTCCACCGTTATCACCCAGCATGCAATTTTCCGTAAAACGGCAGGCACATTGGATAAATTCCAGATTATTATATTTCCTCCAGGAAATAACGTCCGCTTCCTTTACCATATATAAAGGCCTGATTAGTTCCATACCCTCATAATTGGTGCTGTGAAGCTTTGGCATCATTCCCTTCATCTGTCCGTTGTAAAACATGCTCATTAACACCGTCTCAATCACGTCATCAAAATGATGACCCAGGGCAATCTTATTGCAGCCCAGTTCCTGGGCATGTTTATAAAGATACCCTCTCCGCATTCTGGCACACAGATAACAGGGAGATTCCTCCACGGTTGCAACAATATCAAAAATATCCGTTTCAAACATGTGAATGGGAATATCCAAGTATTCGGCATTATTTAAAATGATCTGCTTATTATAAGAATTGTAACCGGGATTCATGACCAGGAATACTCAATCAAATTTCATTTTCTCATGTCTTTGCAGCTCCTGCATGCATTTGGCCAGCAGCATGGAATCCTTCCCGCCTGAAATACATACGGCTATCTTATCGCCTTCCATAATCAGCTGATAGTCATTCACCGCTGTAATGAATTTCCTCCATATTTCTTTGCGGAATCTTTTTATAATACTTCTTTCAACCTCTATATGATTTTCCATGATTCGCTCCCATCTAAGTTAATGTACTTTTAATGCCTGCCCAAAACAATGCAGGAATTGTTCAATTTCTTCCTGCGCTGTCAAATGGCTTAAGCTGATCCGCAATGTGGATAATGCCGCCTTCCGGTCCCTCGTCATTGCATAAACCGGCCTTGAAACCGTATTGGGCGCACAGCAGGCGGATTTGGTAGCCACATAAATCTCCGCCTTATTTAATTCATTTTGAAGCTGATTGGTATTAATTCCTTTCATACTGATATTTAATATATAAGGGGAACCCTCCTTGGGAGTAATGATCCTGATGCCGCTATTTTTTCCAAAAGCCTCCCTTAATTTACCGTTTAATTCCTTAACATAATGAAATCGGCCGGCAAGGCCTTCCGACGCTATGGTAAGTGCTTTTTCCGTAGCTGCCGCAAGTGCAGGCACCGGAGTTCCGCTGCGGAAGGAAGTAGTGCTTAAACCTCCGTGAATCAAAGGTTCCAGCATAATGGATTCCTTTTTTAATAATACCCCGCACCCGTTTACTCCATAAAATTTATGTCCGGAAAAGGTCATTAAATCCACATTTTTAAAATCAACCGGTATTTTACCCACAGCCTGGGTGGCATCAACATGAAAAAAACAATGCGGCTTTCCCTTTAGCATTTCACTGATTTCTTCTATTGGCTGTATGGTACCGACCTCACTGTCCACATAACAGACGGACACAAGTATGGTATCCTCCCGGATTAACTCCTTAAGATGTCCCAAATCAATCTGCCCATTCTCAGTCAGATTAACAAAATCCACCTCAAAACCGTTGTTCTGCAAAGCAGTCACCGAACCGGTCACGGAGGCATGTTCCAAATAAGTGGTAATGATATGCCTGCCATATCTTAAATAGCTGCCGGCAATGCCTTTCACAGCCAAATTGTTGGATTCACTGGCTCCCGACGTATATATTACTTCACTCTCTTTGGCACCCAGTGACCGGGCAATCTGCTTCGTGGACTGCTCCATCCGTTCCCTTGCCCTGTCACCTAAACTGTGGGAGGAATTGGGATTACCCATATAGTTTAAAGATATATCATAAAACGTATCCAATACAGCTTTATCCACCGGTGTATTGGCCGCATAATCCAAATAAATCATATTAACACCATACCTTTCAAATCATAAGTTCCTATTCAAAACCACCCTTATAACATTATCCTTATAGCATTGCATTTATAACATTATCCGGTATTTTCTTTATTCCGCTGACACCTGAATAACCGAAATTATATTCCTGATTAATTCGCCGTATTACTATAATTTTAATACGAATTCATAATAAGGGTCTCAGGCATATTTGTCAATCCTATTTCTCTTTATAAGATTAAACAACCTCACGAAAATACATTTCATACGTCCCGCTGTGACCTTTGTGCCTTGCCCAATATTTTTTTTGTTTAAAATCAAAGCAAAAAATTTACCCACCGGCAATAAATACTTCAGGTTCGCTTCTGTTCCCCTTCACATGCCAGGGTATCATACCTTTATTGCCAAGTACATTATTATTAGAAACTGCTGCAATAATTGATATCATTTTTCCTTCAAAGTTTAGTGGATATGTTTTTGCAGATTGTAAATTATTTTTAGTTTAAAAAACCTATAAATAACCAAAGGATAATTATACCCTACATTAAATTATAATTCAATAAATAAGGCAAATTAAGTGAAATTATGCAGAGTAAATAAAGCAGGGTAACCTATAAATTGGTTCCCCTGCTTATTCATACATAATTATACCAAATCACACATATTAATCAAAAAACTATTTAACCGGTATCATATTTTCTTCCTTCCCGGCAGAACGCTTAATTACATAATAAATATCAACTAAATCCGCAATATTATTTTCCCCCGAACCCGTTAAAACCAGGAAATCAGCTTTTCCGTCCTCATCCACATTAAAAGTTTCATATATAACCTCTAACGATTTTCCTTCATAAACCTCAATACTTTTACCGGATATAGAATCCTTGCAGACTATTTTTATTTCTTTCCCAACATATTCCTGCGGAAATGTAATTTTTAATTTTATAACATCCCCCTTTTTATATTCATAACCTTTTTTAATGTATTTTCCGCTTTCCGGTAAGCCGGCAGCGGTCTCTTTACTTATTCCATTCTTTACAAAAACACCGGGATCCTGTATCTGGACCACCAGGACGGCTAAGAATATAAATACCAGATATGCACTGATGATTCCAAAACGATATTTCAGTATGGAAAGAGACGGTCTTTTCCTTTCCAATTCAAAATGCATCTTTTCTTTTGTCTTTCTTAATAATTCTTCACCTGGTTCAATTTGGGAATTAATAAAGCGATAATATTTGTAAAAATGAAAATTATCTCCTTCCATATATTCTTCTCGTAATCTTCCTGCCCTGGTTATCTGCATCCGCACCGTTGATTCTTTTCTTTTCAGAATTTTACTAATTTGCACAGTTGACATATTTTCACAATAAACTAAATGAAGAACAATACGGTATTTTTGCGGCAGCAAGAGTAAATATTCTTCTGCCATGTTTTTTTCCGATAAGTTCTCCTCCGATTTATTATCTGTCCCTATGTTATCTTCCAGTGGTTGAACATTTCTGTTAAATGGTGAATTCCACAAATTTTTATAGCAATGAATTGCCGCCCGGATAAACCATGTTTTTTCATGTTCTTTATTTTCAAATACCGGATTTTTTTTTATATATCTTAAAAATACTTCCTGAAAAATATTTTCTGCGTCATTTTTATTTCCAGTCTGGGCAAATGCCAATTTATATACTGTCCCGGAATATTTATTTATTATATTTTCAACGGCATTGTCCGTACAAAACAACCGGTCGTTCATAGAAACTCTCCTTTCTATAAAAAGTGCTCCGTAAACTCCCTTGCAGGCTTCGCCGCAGATTTTTTGCCGGCTTCACACAATTTTTTGAGGCATAGCTCCCTCGTTAGTCCTCATAAATTTGTGGATATCCGGCAAAAAACCATCTAACAAATCCGCATATAAAGAGTTTCCGAGAGTACTCATAAATACTTTTAAAATATTTAAAATGCCACATGAAATAAATAATTTAAAAATACCTATTATAGCATATGCAACACTTTGTCTAAATGAGTCGCATAAACTTACATTTCTAAATCAGGGCAAACCAATCCAAGGATTGTCACCCGAAAAGTTCAATTTATACTAAAAGAATAGCAATGTATATATTGCTATTCTTCATATAGATTTATTATGGACTTTCCGGATAACAATCATCCAATTCTTTAAATAAGAATTTCAAATTGTTATGAATTCATTGAGTGAACCGGTAAATACTAATTATACGCTGACCTTTTTCTCAAGCATCCAGGCCGTACCTAAATAGGTCACGATTATAAAGCATACCGTAATGATACTCTGCCACATAAAATAAATGTCAAGGCCGGACAAATACTCCGATACATCACCAATGGCCAGACTGGTGATTTTATTGTATATGACATTTAATCCAAGGAAAATAATAAAACTTACAAAACCTTTAAACTTTTTGTCGGCTAAAAATGTTGTACTTAAGGTAATAGAGAAAAATGCAATGGTAATCGTGCTAATCCAGCTTGTTATCATTAAGGCGACAACGGACACAATATCTGAAAACTTAATATTCATATTAAACATATCATTTACTATTTCTAATAAAAGTTTTTTTACTTGTTCAATTGCATCATACTTGGCTATTAATATTGCCCCATCAATGGCAATAACCGCAAAGAAAGCAATACCGGCTAAAATGATCTGTATGCCGGCCGATAAAACCTTGGCACCAACAATACTGTAACT
Source organism: Clostridiales bacterium (assembly GCA_015655565.1). Lineage (GTDB taxonomy): Bacteria > Bacillota > Clostridia > Lachnospirales > Lachnospiraceae > Anaerocolumna. The sequence continues at coordinate 10,330 of JAATEU010000183.1, read as the reverse complement.
GGTATTCGGTGTTAGGAATAACATATAGCTGCATTTTTGCTTTAAATCATTTGAAAAGGTTAAAATGGACTCAAATGCCAGAAAAAACATTGCTCCAAAAGTAAAGAAGAATAAAAACATCATGGATGTGACAATGACATTTTCCCTGTCTGCCACAACTCCAAAAAAGAACAGTAATTCAATTAATCCTACTAAGGCTAATATTATAAACTTTGAAAATGCCTGCTTCCTGAATTCATATTTCATTAATTTTAACATGTCAATTTCCCCCTATTATGCATAGATTTCTTTATATATTTCAACAATGGACTTACCGCGGCCGACCCTAAGATCCTCAGCATCGCCATTTAAAGCAACAGAACCGTTTTTGATAAATACCGCATTATCAATTATTTTCTCCAATTCGTCCACTAAATGGCTGGAGATTAAAATTGTTGCATCTTCCCTGGCAACCTCTAAAATAGTAGTTATAATTTTTTCCCTTGCAATAATATCAATTCCATTTAATGGTTCGTCCAGCATGTATAGTTCTGCTTTTCTGGCAAGAGTAGCCGCAATTTTAAGCTTTGCCGCAAGTCCGGAGGATAAGGTTTTGGCTTTATCCTTCATCCCCAATTCCATCCTGTCAATTAATTCTTCATAGCGTTTTGCGTCAAAATCTTCAAAAAAATCCTGATAATATTTACCTGCATCCTGCACCGTCATGTAGTTATAAAAAAATGGCTCCGTAGACATATACGCTACTCTTTTCTTGGATTCCACCCCGATTGGATTACCTTTATAGGTAATGGTCCCGCTGCTTGGCTTTACCAATCCCGCCGCAATTTTCATCAGGGTCGTTTTACCGCTTCCGTTTGGTCCAAGCAATGCATAGATTCTGCCTTTTTCAATGTCAAGGCTGATGCCGTTTACGGCTGTTTTGTTTAAATACTTTTTCACCAAATCGTTACATTGTAATATCATATCGCACTCTCCTATTATACTTTTTATTTTACGTAAATGTTTTTCATTTCACACTAGCTCCCATGGCATAATCGAAACAGTGTCCGGCTACTGCCTCAAATCAGGATGTGAAAGATAAAAAATATTTTTCATACTACTTTGTTTCATATTTATACTCTAATAATTGGATTAACTCCTCTTTGGTAAATCCAAGCTGTTCCATTCCTTCAATAAAATTATCAAGGAGTGAACCGGCCATTTCTTCCCTTATACTCTTCAACTTACTCATATCCTCCGTTACATAGGTGCCCAACCCTCTTTTGGTATAGCAGATTTCTTCCGTTTCCATTTCTTTATAAATACGGCTGGCGGTATTGGGATTAATTTTATATTTTAAAGCCAGCTCCCTTCCCGATGGAAGCTTTTCACCCAATGCAAGTACACCGTTTACCATATCCTTTTTTATATCATGAATGACCTGCACGTATATTGGAATATTATTGTTAAATTCCATCCACTTCCTCCTTTCCGGTTTAGAGCACTCCCGAAAGCACTCTTTATTTCAAATATATAATCACCTTCCGTATCCCATCACCAGTGAACTAGTTATATAGTACACCAAGTATATGTATATGTCAATACCTTTTTTAATTTTCTTTATTTTCTTTATTTTAAATATACTTCCTGAACAATGTATTCCACTTTTTTGCATGAAAGTTTGTGAGACCGATAGCATGCTTTATTTCTTTGCAGGCGACTTAACCCTGCCCCAATACTTGATACAGAACCAAAAATTAAAAACCCAGGTCTTGGAATATTAACTTGCCAAGCTGGGTTTTTTTAGGTGGATATTTAGACATAGAATAATCAAAAATATGTCCTTATATAATTAAACTCTGTTTATATACAAAAGTTTCATAAGGCTTTAATTTCATGATTTTCTGAAGGCCTTCACCGCTATAATTGCCAATTAATTTTTTACAATTTTGTTTTAAATAATCTTCAGGTACTTCAAAGGCAGCCTCTTTTTCCGTAAAGTTACAGACTACAAGGAGCTTTTCATTCTTGATTATTCTCTCATAAGCGAAAATATCCTCCCTGTCCGGAAGGCGCAAATGAAACGTTCCTTCCACCATCAGAGGCTCCTGTTTCCGCATATGGACCAGCTTTTTATAATAAGAAAACACAGAATTTTCATCGTGTATCTGAGAACCGGCATTGATATCCTTATAATTCGGATTTATTTTAATCCAGGGAGCTCCTGTTGTAAATCCCGCATTTTCTGTATTGCTCCAATGCATCGGAGTCCTTGCGTTATCCCGGCCTCTTTTATTGATACAACGAATCATATCGTCCGGTGCAATCAGATGATTCTCTTCCACCAGTTCACGGTAAGCATTTTTGATTTCAACATCATTAAAATCCTCTAACTTATCAAAATTGTTATTTGTCATGCCAAGTTCTTCTCCCTGATAAATATAAGGAGTTCCTTTCATCATATGAAGACAAGTGGCAAGCATCTTGGCGGAAATCACACGATATTGTTCGGAATCATTTCCAAACCTTGATACTGCTCTTGGTTGATCATGGTTATTCCAGTACAGGCTGTTCCAGGCTGCCCCTTCTAATTCTGTCTGCCATTTATTCATGACCTTTTTCAACTCAACAAGCGAAACCCGCTTATCTGTCCATTTTCCATATATACCGTTATCCAGATTAACATGTTCAAACTGAAATACCATATTTAATTCATTTGTATTAAAACCGGCATACTTTTTCGCTTCTTCTATCGTAACACCGGTAGTTTCACCTACCGTTACCAAATCGTATTTAAAAAGAACCTTACGGTTTATTTCCTTTAAAAACTCATGCACCCTGGGTCCATTAGCAAGATATCGGTCAACATTACCATATAAATTTCCTTCCTGTACAGGCAAATCAGCATAGCTTTGATCCTTTGATATCAGACTGATGACATCCATCCGAAAACCATCAATTCCCTTATCACACCACCATGTCATCATCTTATATACTTCATCCCTGACCTTTGGAAGTTCCCAGTTCAGATCAGGCTGCTTTTTGGAGAACAAATGCAGATAATACATATCTGTTGTCTCGTCATACTGCCACGCGCTGCCGCTAAAATAGGAGCCCCAGTTATTTGGCGGCTGTCCATTCTTCCCTTCTTTCCATATATAGTAATCCCTGTAGTGGTTCGTTTTTGACTTTCTGCTTTCTACAAACCAGGGATGCTCATCCGAAGTATGATTTACGACAAGATCCATGATGATTTTAATGCCCCTTGCATGAGCCTCGGAAAGAAGATAATCAAAATCTTCCAGAGTTCCAAATTCTTCCATTGTGTCCTGATAATCACTAATATCATATCCATTATCTTCGTTGGGTGATTTGTATATAGGAGAAAGCCAGATTATATCAATTCCTAAATCTTTAAGATAATCCAATTTGCTTGCAATCCCTGTCAGATCACCCACTCCGTCTCCATTCCCGTCCATGAAACTCCTTGGATAAATCTGATAAATAACACTTTGTTTCCACTTTTTACTTTCCATAATAACTCCATCTGCCGCTTCAGCGGCATACAAATCCTGAGCGAAAAGCACCCTCCGTGCTTTTTGCCGGTTGAAAAATGTTTTTCTTTTCAACCTATTCTCTTTTCGGATATTCAATTTCCATTGAATGATCCGGAAATGCATTGCTCCCGGTAAAACAATTATTTTATAGCACCTTCAACCATACCCTTAATAATCTGTTTTTGTGCAAATAAAAATAATATAATGACAGGCAGCATGGCAAGCAGAGCCGCTGTCAGAATTAAATCCCATTGTTTTACATAAGAACCCACAAAGCTGGTTACCGCTACGGGTAATGTTTTGATTTTTCCATTCAGTCCAAGCATAAGTGACGGAAGCAGATAATCGTTCCATACCCATATGCCGTTTAATATTAAAACGGTTACATGAACCGGTTTAAGCAACGGGAAGATAATACGAAAAAATGTTCCTTCCGGGCTGCTTCCATCAATACGGGCTGCTTCCTCCAGCTCATACGGGATCCCCTTAATAAAACCATGGATGATGAATATGGACAAAGATCCGCCAAATCCCATATATGCAAAAATAATACCTTGGTAACTCTGCAGCATATTTATACCCGTAAATTCGGAAATTCTCCTGAAGGTAGACAGTAACGGAAGCATAACTACCTGAAATGGTATAACCATAGCGGAGACGAACAGCATAAATACTATATCGGACCATTTCGTTTTATTACGTACTAAAACCCAGGCAGCCATACTGGAGAACAAAGACAGCAGCGTAAGCGATATTACAGTAATAATCACAGAACTAAAAAAAGAGTTCCAGTAACTAAAATTCTGGTTATTAATAACCTGTACGATATTTGAAAAAATATGCGACCATTTAGCAGGAATGCTGATAGGATTGATTATTATATCAGCACTTTTCTTAGCTGCGTTTACCACTACCAGGAAGAAAGGAAATAAAATAATTATTGATAAAATTATGCAGATAATTTCTGCAGCTATGGTTCTTCCTCTTTCTGCTTTCATTACAATTCTACCTCCTTCTTTTTTCTTATTGTTACCTGGGTCAATGAAATAATTGCAAGTATAATAAAGAATACCAAACCCTTAGTCTGGCCTAATGCATATTCATTTTTTGAAATTGCTGTCTTATAGATGTTAAGGGCCAGGAATTCAGTAGCCTGAATCGCCTTTCCATTTAAAATACGGCTGGGGGCACCATTCGTGATGGCAAAATTAAGATCAAATTGTTTGAATGAATTAACGAGGGTCAAAAAAATACATACCGTGAATGTATTGGCAATCATGGGCACTTTTATTTTGCGCAATGTCTGAAATCCGTTGGCACCGTCTACATTAGACGCCTCTAATATATCCTTTGGCACGCTCTGAATTCCGGTAACATAAATCATCATTATATAACCGGCATACTGCCATGTACTTACCATAAGAATAGCAACCAGTGCAAGGTTTGCATCTGCAAGCATTGATAAGCTGCCCGGAATAAGGATGATAAATACCTTATTGAAAATAAACTGCCATACATAGCCTAAAACAATACCTCCGATAAGATTAGGTACGAAGTATGCCGCTCTATAAAAGTTTCTGCCCCTGACCTTTGAAGTGCATAATAAAGCAAGCATAAAAGCAAGCAGGTTTACCAAAAGCATATTACACACTGTAAATATTACTGTAATTACAAAGGAATAGACATAATCCATTGAAGAAAACATATCGATATAATTTTTAAGTCCTAAGAATTGTGTAAACTTGATTCCGTTCCAGTCAGTCAGGGAATAGAAGATACCCAACATAAACGGTATTATTACAGTGACAGTAAATGCAAATACCAGCGGGAATAAAAATACAATATTAATTAACTGCCTGTGTTTCTTACATGGCAGCCGGAAGATGCCAAAAATCAATGCAGTCATGCCTATCAGGAGCATTGGGCCGCGGATATTGCTTTTGCTGCCTGAAAAATCCAAAATCAATGCGGACACGATTGCGGCTATTCCTGCAGCTATGGTAACTATGCAAATAATCTTATACAAATAATCTTTTTTTCCTGCCTTCACTTTTTCCTCCTGTCCGTGGCTTCTTTACAAAACAGGCGGCCTCTATAAGCCGCCTGTTTATATTTTATTACGGCATTTATTATTTAGCATAGTCAGAAACTGCAGTACCCATCATGGTAACAAACTGTTCCTTGTCAATATCTCCTTTAGCAAAGGATTCGAATATAACACCGGTTGCGTTCAGGGCAATACCTTCAGGCATCTTTGACCACTGCCAGGAGTAAGTCTTACCTGCCTTAACCCATCCCATCAAACTGACTGCCAGAGGGGTTGTCGGTTCAACCATAGTTGATGCGAAAGGAGAAATCATTCCGCAATCGGTTACAAGGCATTCTGCACCTTCTTCCGTTGATGCAAGACTGTTCATGAAATCGTAGCAAAGCTGTTTATTCCCGCCTTCATTATATACTGCCCACCATGACGGAGCATCTGCCAAAATCCCGTCTGTGTCTTCTTCCATGATTGCCAGCGGAGCAATACCGCTGTCAAAACTTACGTTATAATCAGGCAGGGATGGATCAATCCAGTTGCCTTGTGTAATAAAAGCAGTCTTTCCCTGTGCCCATAATGCCAGTTGGTCATCATATGTACCAGAAATCAATGTATTCTTATCGGCATACTGGAATAACAATTCCAAAAAGTCGGCAAACTGGGTCATACGGTCCGTATCTGTTTCACCTTTTTTCAGCATATCAATATAGGTTGTATCGCTGCGATCCAATCCCTGTGCCAGATAAGAACCAAAGATATGGTTTCCGGTTGACCAGTACATCTGTCCGGATTCAGCGGCAACAGAACAAACAGCAGTGATTCCCAGAACACTCTTCATGCTGTCGATTTTCTCAAAAGCTTCTTTGTATGCATTGATATTGGTTAAAGATGCAGGATCAACACCTGCCTTTTCAAGAATGTCCGCATTGTAAGTAATACCATAGCCCTCAACTGCATAAGGGAATCCAACCACCTTACCATCCGAGGTCTTGTAAGCTACATCCGTGTCAGATACCCAAGGTTGATCACTTAAGTCAGCCATATAATCTTTCCATGTATTGTAATCGCCTTCACCTCCAAATACATACATGTCGGGCATATTGCCGGCAGCCAGATATCCTTTTAATGTACCGCTGATATCTACGCCTCCTCCAAGGGATTCTATATTTACCTTTACACCAGTTTTCTCTTCATACTTTTCAGCATAAGTTTTCAGCTGTTCATCAATTTCAATTTTACCGTTTACAAGACGTATCTCCCCTCCGCCGCTTTCAGTGGATGATTCAGCAGCAGTACTCTCTGCAGATGAATCAGAAACCTCCGTCCCTGAGGCGGTATTATCAGCCGTATTATCGGATGATGATGTATTCGAGCCACATGCTGTTAAAGATAATGTCATAACCGCAGCAATCGCTATAGCCACAATTTTTTTCCATTTTATCATTTTCATCTCTCTCCTTTCATTTTGATGATTTTATATCTTACCTTTTGCGCATAAGGTTTAATATATTTTACATGTTAATATATATTATTATTAATGTCAAGTATTATTGCACATTTATTTTATATTATTTTGTTATATATTATATATTTTCACCTCAATAAACAGTTGCCGCTTTTGTTGTTTTGTCATTAACCATAACTTTTGTTCCCTGTTTTGGATTCTGTCGGCGATTCATGTAAAAAATGACGCAACTATTAGTCGTACCTCATGAGAGTTACGGCTATACACACAAATCACACAAAAACCGTGTGATTTCGCGCTGAATCCCTCAGGTTTTGCGTTGCAAAACACCTCGCGGTACTGGCGGCTGAATAGATACAAATTGACATACTTATATTCACCATCTTTATTTGAGCCTGTCAAAGTACAGGACAGGCATACTGATGGAATGAAAAAAAGCTATCCATCTCCCAATACAGGTTAATATGGACAGCTTATTAGAATTAAATTTATCATAATCTTTCATATAAAATCTGAGCAAAAAGAATTATTTTACTGTTAATTTCTTATCGGTTATTCTTAAGAACTGCAACACTGTCTCTTATAACAATGCTTACCGGAACAATATACTCCTTTCTTTCTGTCGGATAGCCTTTAATCATATTTAACAGTTGTTTTACGGCAACTATGGCTTTTTGTTCAACATCCTGATGAACGGTAGTAAGCTTTGGCCTGATTAATTTTGATAAATTGTTATCATCAAATCCTGTTACAGATATATCTTCAGGAATTTTCATACCGGCATCCATCATATAATTCATGGATGTCACTGCATAATAATCCGACGCATATGCCAGAGCAGTGTATTTCCCTCCTTTGGCTGATGTTAAAACCGCCACTTGCTCCATCCAGTTTTCTGCCGGATTAACGATGATGTGAGCTTCCTCTGACTGATATAAACCTTCTTCTAACATGGCCCGCTTATACCCTAAGTACCTATAATGATCCACTCCTGCATCATTATCTGCAATAAATGCGATGTGAGTATGGCCGCATTGAATAAGATACTTTGTAACCTTATAAAGGCCTTCCTCATCTTCAAGACCGATATTGATGAAGTTACTGCCAAACTCTTCTAAATATACATCAATAAAAGCGGAAGGTTTTTTAATTTTATCACAGACAATCCCGGCATCCTCTGTGGAAACATTGCAAAGAATCAAACCGTCAAATGTCCAGCTTGATACCTGCTTTACTATCTCAAGAACATTATCGGAAATATATATTATCATAAAGTAATCTTTCCTCCGAAGCTCTTTCTCTATGGCACCGGCCAGCTCACCCATATATTGGTCAGCCAGCACATTCTTATACTTTCCATGAAGCTCTTTAATAGCAACACCTATGATTTTGGAGGATCTGCTGGCAAGATTTCTTGCATTCATGTTAGGAACATAGTTATATTTTTCAAGTGCTTTTTCAACTATCTTACAGGTTTCTTCCGAAACTTCCTTTGTCTTTCCATGTATAACGTTTGAAACGGTTGTAGTACTCATACCAAGTATGTCGGCCAGTTCTTTAATTGTTATCATTATATTCTCCCCTGGAAAATTTTAATTACCAGATTTTTTCTAGAGTTAATGTAGCATAAATACCCTATAATGTCAAATCTTTATCCTCAATTCTGTATCATTCATCAGGATGATGATATGTCGCAAAACAAGCGGATTATAAAAGTATAAGACTGTTTTGCGATATATTTTATATTAACTAAATGACATTGCCTGAGAAAACTGCCTTTTTATCCTTAATATTTATTTTGATTCTCCTTCAATATTCAGTTTGCTTTATACCAATTTGTTTCAGCCTCTTTTTCCGTCTGATTTCTCTATCGATCCAGGTATAAAATAACGGTCCATATATCCTTGCTGCCATCCGACAGTATTAACCTGAATTCTCCCGGTTCGGCAATAAACTGCATTTCGTCATTCCATACGGACAGTTTTTCTTCATTTAAGCATAGGATACAAGTCCTTGTTTCCCCTTTCGGAACCCACACCTTATTAAATGCTTTTAACTCCCTTACCCTGGGTACGGTACTGGCCTGTAAATCTTTTATATAAAGCTGCGGGACGGAATAGCAATCATAATCACCGGTATTGGTAATATGAAACTGTATCCGGATTTCTCCATGATGCAGGTCACAGGAATAAAATCGATATGAATTACCATCCGCTTCACTGCTTTCCTTCCCTTTATTCTTATTATATTTCCGGTCAGAATCAAAAGGAATATATTTCAGTTCAACATCCTTATAAAGAAATTCCGTATAGCTTAATCCGTAACCGAAGGCATATAACGGTGTTTTTTCCATATCATAATAATTCATACCGGCATAAGAATTCTTATAATTATAATAAACCGGTATTTGGCCCGCATGTCTTGGAATGGAAACCGGAAGATGACCGGAAGGACTGATTTCCCCAAATAAAATCTCCGCAATGGCCTGTCCCCCCGCCATGCCGGGATAAAAAGCACATAAAACGGAATCGGAATGTTTTACAACCTCCGTAACAGAATAAGGCCGCCCCTGGATTAAAACCGTTATTACCGGACGTCCGGTTTTATATACGGCCTCCGCCAGCTTATTTTGCAATCCCGGGAGGTTTAAATCTGCGCTGTCAACGCCTTCTCCGCAGTCCATATTAACGTTTCCGCCTGTTAAGGCCGCTCCGTTGGCATCAAAATCTGCCCCGCCAAAACGGCTTGAGGAACCGCCAAGTACTAAAATTGTACAGTCACAGGAAGCTGCAAGATCTGCCGCCTCCTTTATCCCCTCTTCTGTTTCCTGAAACAGGCCACAGCCTCTGCAATATTTAACTTCAACCGAATCCGTACTTTTCCTGATATAGTCCTTAATACCTTTTAAAACCGTAACTCCTTCCTCCTTATTAACCGGAGGGGTATAATCCCCTAACTGATGATATAACTCATCTGCATTTGGTCCAATCACCGCAACAGAACGAAGCTTTTTGGTATTAAGGGGAAGCGTATGGTTATCATTCTTTAGTAAAATGACGGATTCCCTGGCCAGCATAAGCGCTTCGGGATATTTCTTACAAGTATACCCTGTCCAGAAATCATTTTCTTCTATATAGGGATTATCGAAAAGCCCCAGTTCAAATTTCAGGGTAAGGACACGAAATACTGCTTTATCAATATCTTCTACGGTAACCAAACCACGGGCAAGCGCTTCTTCCAGTTTTGTAAATCCCGTATCCCATAAGCTGATATCAACTCCGGCTTTCA
>JAATEU010000537.1 GCA_015655565.1 Clostridiales bacterium | reverse complement strand
CCAAGAAGGCGTATTTCCATGTATGAAGCTGCAAAAGAATATGTGAAGGATGAATCGGACGAACTTTCGGTTAAGCTTAATAAATTTTTAGATAAACTGAATCAGTACAGAAACAAGGTATATTATTTATCCATCCATGAATTGATTTTAAAGGTTCTGGAGGATACGGGATATTATAATTACGTATCTGCCATGCCTGCAGGAGAAAAGCGGAGGGCCAATATTGACATGCTCGTTCAGCGTGCCATCCGCTTTGAGAGCACCAGCTACAGCGGCCTTTTCCATTTTGTGCGTTACATGGAAAAACTTCATAAATATGATGTTGATTTTGGTGAAGCCAAAATTGCAGGTGAAAATGATAACACCGTGAAAATGATGAGCATTCACAAGAGCAAAGGGCTGGAATTCCCCATTGTCTTTGTATCAGGCATGGGAAAAAGCTTTAATAACCAGGATTCCAGAAGTAATCTTTTATTGCATCCGGATTTGGGATTAGGCCCGGATTTTTTAAACCATCAGCTAAGGATAAAAGCTCCGACCTTAGTGAAAAAGGTGATTCAGTAAGAATTGGTTTTAGAGAATATGGGAGAAGAGTTGAGGGTACTTTATGTTGCAATGACGCGGGCAAAGGAAAAGCTAATCCTTACCGGAGGAATCAAAAATATGGATAAAATGCTTACAAAGTGGGGGAGTATCTGCAGACAGGAAGGAAAGCAGCAGCTTTATTACCAGCTGAGTAATGCGGCAAATTATCTTGACTGGGTTATACCTGCCCTTATGCGCCATCGGGGATTTGAGGAAATCCTTAAGCCACTGGGTATCAGGCAGGATATTAATAACCCGCTTTATGGAGCCCGTACCGAAATAACAATAAAACAGTATTCCTATGAAGAAGCGGCGCAATATGAATATGCGGAGCAGATTTATAACAGGGTAAATCAGAAGGATTTAGGCTATTGGGATACCGGTGTTGTTTATAATGAAAGTATCCGAAAGGAAATCAGGTCCCGTATGGATTATCAGTACCCTTATCAGGCGGAAACGAATATTCATACGAAACTTACCGTCTCGGAATTGAAGAAGTTGGGTCAGTTGGAGGCGGAGGATTTTGGCGTGCCCATAAAAGGTATCGAAAGGAGGAGCAGGGAATTTCCTGTTCCGGAATTTATACGGGAATCGGATACCGTTGCGGGCTCTGATTTAGGAACCCTATATCATGGCGTGCTGAAATCCATCAATTTAACCCTGGTTAAAACCAAAGGAGATCTGGAAGCCTTTCTGGAAGGCCTGTTACACAAAGGCAAAATAAGTTCAAGGGACCGATTGGCATTGGACATTGAAAAATTATTTCAGTTTACTGCCAGCCCTATTGCCGAGCGAATGCGGAAAGCAATGGAAGCGGGAAGGCTTTACAGGGAGCGGCAATTTGTCATGGGAATGAAAGCGGGCGAAATTAACAGCAGTCTGCGGAGCGAAGAACTGGTATTAATACAGGGTATCATTGATGTTTATTTTGAAGAAGACAATGAATGGGTCTTATTAGATTATAAAACGGATACGGTAGATGAACCGGACGGTGAAGAAATATTAGTCAGGCGCTATGGCGTACAGCTGGATTATTATCAGAAGGCACTGGAACAATTAACCGGAAAAAGGGTGAAAGAAAGAATCATTTATTCATTTGGCCTGAATAAAGAAATAAAAGCCGCTAATTAAACAACTTAAAAAGAATGTATTATTAAAAAACAATGTATTATTTTGAAAAGCACGTATTTTTTACAAAAAATAAGGTAATTTATACAAAAACATTTTATTTTAATAAATTATGTGATATAATGTGGTAATTATATGTAAAATAGTTAAATTATGTAATTTGGGTTGGAAGCTTAAGATTAGGAATTTTCATTGATTTTGCCGGTAATGTTGCTTCTGAAGCAAATTATGTACAATTCATGTACAATATTACTTACTTAAATGTAGAAAATGTACAATTTACTTACTTTACTTATTTATGTACAATTTTCTTATTAGAGATAAATAAAAAAATGACCTACCATTGGCGCAGGAGGATTAAAGAACAATGAGAAAAAAGGATTATTTTATGATGGGGAATGACGAAAAAAATAAGCTGAAAGAATTTTTTATGTTTGAGAAAGTGAAGCAATTTTTAGGAGATAGGGCTAAAAAAAGGCTTGAAAACGGAGAGGGGAAGCTGGGAACCAAAATGGAGGACAAGAAGCAAAAACCAACTTATGAGATGAAGCAACAGAACAGATTTTTGGACCAGTTAAAAGGAATAAGATTTAAAATATTAGGATCATTTTTTATTCCGATTATATTAATGGCTATTTTTGGTGTGGTTTCCTACCAGAAATCATCAAGTGCAATTATTACAAATTATGAGAAAAGTACAATTGACACCTTAAATGCAATCAGCAGTTATTTGGAATTGGGATTAAGTTCAGTATCCGATAAAACAGTTGAGTTTTCCCTTAGTGCCAGTGTGGAGGATTACTACAGAAGGGCAAATGAAAAGGACACTCTTGATGATATAACGGCATTGCGTCAGCTTCAGGAAGAAACCATTGTTATAAGAGAAACCAATAGTTTTATTGAGGCCGCACATCTTATGGCCAATGTGGGAAGTGCTATATCAACCGCAGGAACACCGGCGCAGGATTTCTATACCACGTTTTATGAATCGGATGAAGCTCAGAAAATTTTGGAGAGTTCCTCCCGTAATGTGTGGGTTGGTTCCCATGACGTCATTGATGAACTATTGGGTGTGAGTAAAGATGATTATGCCATGTCATTAGTCAGTAAATTGTCATTTAGCGATGGATTTATCATAATGGATGTTTCCATGGAGGAAATTGAAAATGTACTTAGCGGTGTTGACAGCAGCAATGGAAGCATTATTGGTTTTGTAACAAGTGATGGAAGGGAAACCTTAACAAATCCTGACTTACAGAATATATTCCCGGAAACTGAATATTATAAAGCGTCCGTTGACGGCAAGGATACAAATGGTTTTTCCTATCAGACATATGAAAATGAGAGATATCTTTATTTATACAGTAAAGTAGGTGAGACCGGGGCCATGGTATGTGCTTTGGTTCCAAGGGCGGAAATTATTAAACAGGCCAGTGATATTAGGAACTTAAGCCTTGTCTTTGTCTCATTGGCATGTATCTTTGCCATTATAGTAGGAACTATTATAGCAGGCGGAATCGGCAGTGCAATTAACAAACTGATGAAGTCCATATCCTTAGCTGCCCAAGGCGATTTAACAGCTAAGTTTAATACAAAACGAAAAGATGAATTTCTTGCATTATCCAATGGTCTGACTGATATGACGGCCGGTATGAGCAATCTGATTGGTGAAGTTGCAGGTGTGGGAACGAAAGTCAGCGGCTCTGCCGACATGCTTTCATCAACGTCGGATAAGATATTGGAAGCTACCAAGGGGATTTCTTTCACCATTGATGAAATTGAAAAGGGTGTGGTGCAGCAGGCAGCGGATACGGAGCATTGCCTGGGACAGATGTCTAATCTTTCAGAAAGAATTAACCAGGTATACGGCAGTACATATGAAATTGAAAAGATAGCAAATAATACAAAGGGTATTGTTGGTGAAGGCCTGGTTATTATTGATGAACTGAACGATAAATCCAAAGCAACTACCGATGTTACCCAGCAAGTAATTAACGACATAGAAGCCCTGGAGCTCCAGTCACGTAATATCGGAAATTTTGTTGGTATTATTAACGAAATTGCATCCCAAACCAATTTACTTTCCTTAAATGCTTCCATAGAAGCAGCCAGGGCAGGTGATGCGGGCCGTGGGTTTGCAGTTGTTGCAGATGAAATACGTAAATTAGCTGACCAGTCAATAAAAGCAGCAGGCCAGATCCAAAGTATTGTAACTGCAATCCAGAATAAGACACAGGGTACCGTGGTATCGGCAAAACATGCTGAAAATATTGTTGAGTCCCAGACGGAAGCACTTAATAAGACGATTCAGGTATTTGAAGATATTAACAAGCATGTTGGAAATCTTGTTGCCAATCTGGATAATATTTCAATCGGGGTAAAGGGTATCGAAACAGCAAAAGAAGACACTCTGGATGCAATCCGTAATATATCGGCAGTAGCCCAGCAGACTGCAGCATCCTCTGAAGAGGTAAGTGCAACAGCCAATAATCAAATCGGTTCTGTTGAGAATCTCAGCCAGTCTGCTTTAGAGCTTGCAGGTGATGCTAAGAAGTTGGAACAGGCAATACAGTTATTTAAAATAAATTAAATAAGTTTACCGCAATTGGTATGAAATAAATATATCAAGGTTACACTTTATATAGAATATTAAATATGGGACTGTTTCACTACGAGGGATAAATTGTAATGAAAACAGTCCCTTGTTAAAATCTAGAAAGGGTGTATAATAAT
>JAATEU010000073.1 GCA_015655565.1 Clostridiales bacterium | reverse complement strand
TTTTCAGTTTTTTTACGGCTTTCGGCCTGGCAAAACAGAATTACTCGCCCATTACATCCATTATGGGAACCATTTCAAATAAAACCAAATATGTTTATGACAGGCGAAACAATGAGATGGAATTTATAAATCGTGTATTGGAGAATTTTATGGAGGAAGTCCATCATCTGAATGACCAGCTGGGAACCCAGGCTGATCATTTACGCAGGGATTTTCTTCTGCACGCTTTGCAGGGTAACTGTTCCTCAAATAAACAGTTTCATGATGATGCATTTTTACAGCATCATATTACCCTCCTGTCCGATGAGTTTGGAGTTCTCCTGATACAGGTAGAAGAAACTGATAAGCCTTCCCTCTCTTTTACAAATGAAGAAAAACCTTCCCTGCTGTCTTTTATTCTTACCAATGTATCCCAGGAGCTTTGTGCTTCCATGCACCAGGGATTTTTGATTAATATCGCCCCGTTACAATATGCCTGTATTGTGAATTTTAATAACGGCCGTACCGAAGAGAAAAACCTGTCCGATATGTACTCAATTGCAAAACAATGTGCCGGATTTATCAGGCTGCAGTTTGGCATCCATGCCACATTTTCCATATCCGGCATCCATTCCGGCCTTTCCGAAATACATAGTGCATACACAGAGGCAGTACACGGGATGAAATATCGTTTCCTGTATGGTAAAAACAGTATTATTCCTTATACTGAAATCACCGGTAAAACCTTCTGCTATGACAGTTCCTCCTATTCCAAATCTGCACAGATTCTTCTGGAATATGTAAAAAAAGGAAACTCTGCCCCTACCGGTGCTGATATGGTAAGAAAGATAGTAGCTTTAGCAAATATCAATGAGAATTCCTGTCTGGAAGCATTGGATTGTTTCCGCTACGATACAATCAGCACCATCAATAAAATAATCCATGAAACCGGCACCAAACGCCTGGAAGAAGATAATAAATTCGTTGAACAGCTTCTAAAAACAGAGACCTTTTACGATTTTCAGATAATATTAGCAAATATACTTCATACTTTACGGGAACACGGCCAAAAGGCAAAGGAGGGCAATACCATATGTGACAAAGCAGAATACTATATTCAGCAGAATTACATGGATCCCAATATAAACAATGCGACAATCGGAAACAGCCTTAGTATTTCTCCTTCTTATTTGTCACGTATGTTTAAGGAACAAAAAGGAATCGCCCTGTTAGATTATTTGTATAAGATAAGAATCCAAAAAGCAAAGGAATTTCTTTACGGCAGTTCCCATACTATAGAAGAAACCGCTATAAAAACAGGGTTTTTAAGTAGTTCTACTTTTATTAAAACCTTTAAAAAGAGTGAAGGAATTACCCCGGGGGCTTACCGTAAATTGAAACAATCATAAGCAGAAAAAGGAGCAATTACCCAACTGACCGATCAGTTTTGCAACCACTCCCTTTTAAATAGTTATATCTATTTTTACTGCCTTACTACTCTTTTTATTCAGTTACTGAAGTACCCATTACTTTAACATCCCATAAAGAGTAACAGGATTTTCCGTTTCTCCGTCTCCAGGCGTACCCTTAGTTACCCCATGTATATAGGTAAATGTTTCCGTATCAAGTGCACCTTCACCGGGATTATAGGTAAAGAAGTATTCTATTACATCCCCCTCCTTCAAATTGCTTACCGGGTAGATATAATTCCGGTTACCCTCTGAAATCATGGCCACATTTTGCTGTCCCCCATTATTCAGCCTGTAATGAAGATCTGCAAAAGCCGCACCGTTTACATAGAATTCTGCCGTATCATCTGTCACCTTTAACCCACGGATATCATCTCCTACAATAATTACATCCGTTTTTTCCGCCTTAACCGTAACCGCACAGGCTGCCGTCTTATTCCCAGCCGCTGTCTTAACAGTAACTGTAGTCGTACCTGCGGACACTCCGGTTACTTTACCCGTCTGATCAACTGCCGCTATGCTGTCATCAGCTACAAACCAGGTTATTTCCTGATTCGTTGCTGTTGCAGGGGTTATGGCCGCACTTAACTGTATCGTTTCACCTACTGCAACTTCCGCTGTTTGCTGATTTAAAGATACACCGGTTACCGGAACCGTACCCGGCTCTCCATCTGCGTCATCTTTATATACACGGACATAATCCACCTGCATAGCGGCCGGAAGATCACCGGCATCCGGTGTCAGTCCTCCGTCAAACCAGCCGCCGACGGCAAGATTTATGATAATATAGAATTTCTGGTCAAAAGGCGCATTCTCATCGCCTGCGGCACCTGTTGAATACCACTGGTCGCTGGCAGCTTTGAAGAAGCACTTGCCATCCACATACCATTTAATATTGTCTTCTTCCCATACTGCACTGTATACGTGGTAATCCGAATCAAATGTCTGTCCGTCCGGAAATGAATAATCCCCGCCAATGTATGTGTTCGCCGGCCATTGCCCTCCAAAATGAACGGCACCGCTGGTAGCTCCCGGCAAACGTCCTCTTGCTTCCATTACATCAATTTCACCGGAGGCTGCCCAGGTTCCGTAGGTATCATCATTAGGAAGCATCCAAAGTGCCGGCCACATACCATTACCGGTGGGAAACTTTGCCCTGAAATCGATTCTGCCATATTGAAAAGTGAAATTATCCTTTGTGGTAATCTTACCGGAAGAATACCTGGCATACCGGTCCGGATCCTGCGGAAAGGACTTTGGTTCTTCATAGGCAGCAATATTCAGGCAGCCATCTTCTAAATAAACATTCTTTCCACTGTCCGTATAATACTCCATTTCATTATTGCCCCAACCCCAGGTATCCGGATCATCGCTGAGATAGTAGCCGGTATTGTAATTCCATACACCGGTATCTAAACCGGTTCCGTTAAATTCATCCTTCCATATGAGATTCATGCCATCTATCTCCGGATTCTCCGGTGTACCAATTTCAATATTTCCAAGGTCCGATTCATCCGGGCGTGGTGCATCCGGATTACCAATGAAAGTATAGGTTACATAATTGCTGCCGATATTGTTCCCCTTTTGTCCGTCCAACGGATATCCGATTCGAAGCTCCATATTTGCCTGGACGGGCTTAAACCAAAGTCCATAGATATAATCTACCCAATATCCCCACTGGTTGGCAGCTGATAAATCATTATAGCCATTAGCCGAATAACGGAAACCGCTCTTACTGAAATCACTGAGCTCTACCCATTCCCCGTTTACTTTTATTTCATAAACAAAATTGCCAAGCTCAGACTTTACCGCCGCACTGCCATCAATTTTTGGCAGGGGTACACCAATCGCACCTGAAGCATCTGCCGTAAAAGTTGTCCCATCATAGGCGGTAAGAATATACGAATTTCTTACCGGTTCGGTATAAGTTATGGTATAGATCAAAGAAGCCTTTAAGGAGATGGATTCC
>JAATEU010000108.1 GCA_015655565.1 Clostridiales bacterium | reverse complement strand
ACCATCCGGTGCATGCATTTGGTTTTGCTCTTATAGGAGGCTCGGGGGCAACTCTTGGTTTAGCATTCATGATGCTAAGGAGCAAATCCCAGCAGCTGAAAGTAGTCGCAAAAGCCAGTATTATACCGGCAATTTTCACAATTAACGAACCGCTTATATTCGGAATACCCCTTATGCTTAATCCGCTTATGTTGATTCCATTTGTAGTTGCGCCAATTGTTTCCGTTCTGTTAGGATGCTTAGCGGGAAGCTTAGGTCTCATCGGGGGATATCATATTTACCTGAAGGCTTATTTGCCAAATGGATTTTCAGCACTGATCCAATCTATGGATTTTAGAAATTTTATTTTCTGCTGGTTTTTAGTTCTGGTTTCTATGGCAATTTATTATCCATTCTATAAGGCTTATGAGAAACAGTTAATCGATCAGGAAAAAGAGCAGCAAGTAAATTTAGGATAGATACTGAAAGGAGCGGCCATGGGTTTGAATAAAGACTTTTTATGGGGCGGAGCAACTGCTGCTAACCAAATGGAAGGTGCCTATTTAGAAGACAGTAAGGGATTAAGTACAGCAGATGTAGTTACTGCAGGAAGCCATGAGAAAAAACGAGAAATAACCGATACAATTAAAAAGGATAAATATTACCCAAGTCATACAGCTATAGATTTTTATCATAAATATAAGGAAGATATTGCTCTTTTTGCAGAGATGGGCTTTAAATGCTTTAGATTATCAATTAATTGGGCAAGAATATTCCCGAATGGAGATGAAGATACGCCAAATGAAAAAGGATTGGCGTTCTATGATAATGTCTTTGATGAATGCTTAAAGTATGGTATAGAGCCGGTGGTAACGATCTCACATTATGAGACGCCGTTACATTTGGCCATTGAATATGGCGGCTGGACAAGCAGGAAACTAATTGCTTTTTATGAAAGATATTGTGTAACACTTTTTACTCGTTACCATAAAAAGGTTAAATATTGGATGACCTTTAATGAAATAAATGTAATAAATTATTTACCTTGGTTTGCAGGTGGATTAAAAGGCAGAGACGAACAAAATGAATATCAGGCTGCTCACCATCAGTTTATTGCTTCAGCAAAAGCTGTGAAACTAGGCCATAGTATAAATCCGGAAATAAAAATTGGAATGATGATAGCATACGGAACTACATATCCTGAGACCTGTAACCCGGAGGATGTTCAAAAAGCAGCAGAAGTAATGCAAAGGAAGCATTTTTACACAGATGTGCAGTGCAGAGGATACTATCCCAAATATAAATTAAAAGACTTTGAGAGAAATGGTATTGTAATTAAAATGGAAGAGGAAGATGTTCAAATTCTTAAAGAAGGGACTGTAGATTATATAGGATTTAGTTATTATGCCTCATCAGTAAGCACTAATCGCAAGGATGCAGCTTCTGTGGGCGGAAATATGATACGGGGGATAAAAAATCCTTACTTAGAAGCAAATGCATGGGGATGGCAGATAGATCCCATCGGCTTGAGAATAGCCCTTAATAATTTATATGAAAGATATGAGCTTCCTTTGTTTATTGTAGAAAATGGACTGGGTTCAGTAGATGAAATCAATGAAAATGGGCAAATAATAGATAATTATCGAATTGATTATTTAGCCAGACATATTTCTGAAATGAAAAAAGCAGTTGAACTTGATGGCGTTAATTTAATTGGATACACCGCTTGGGGCTGCATTGATTTGGTTTCTGCAGGAACCGGAGAAATGAAAAAGAGGTATGGATTTATCTATGTGGATAGGGATGATCAAGGTAACGGATCATTAAAAAGAATGAAGAAAAAATCTTTTGGATGGTATAAAAAAGTAATAGCAACTAATGGAGAAGATTTGAATTATTAACCGTAAAAATTCGGAATAATTCTAATAACAGAATAATTTATACCCGGCTCGAAGGAAGAAATTAAATATTATTGAACCAGTGTACTGACCGCTTGATGCTAAGACTAATTCGACCCATGGTTTGTAACAGTGCAAGACAAAATTCCGACGGCAATGCGGTGGCATTGTCCAGGAATTTTAATGATGCAATGTTGCGAAACAGGCGAGAGAATTAGCCTGAATATCAAGCGGTCAATTAGCTTTAATGGCATTGAGGCAGGAATCCCACTGAAATAGCAGCAATGCTGTACTAGTCATATTATCAGTTTTTAATGTCACTGATGTCAACCTTGTGAAAACAAATGGTTGACAATTGGATTTTCTTATGATATCCTAGTAAAAGAATTGTAAAGACTTCACTATAACAATCTTAATTGCTTTGTAACTATTCAGTTGCTATTTCACGCAAGCTATTTTCATATGCTTTTCATGAAAATGCGGGGTCAGGTGGCACCAAAAGTAACTTTCAGCCGGTAAGGCCGAATAGTTATAATGCTTTTATATAAGCAGGATAAGAAATGTTGTAAATATATTTGGAGGGTGATTAATTTGAGTGCAAAGCATCATATATTATCTGTTTTAGAGAAAAATAAGGGAAAAAATGTATCGGGTGCCAAGCTGGCACAAGAACTTTCCATCAGCAGGAATGCAGTGTGGAAATCAATAAAGGCACTTCAGAAGGAAGGCTATTCCATTACGGCAGTTACGAATAAAGGGTATTGTTTATCGGAGGATAATGATATTTTATCCAGTCAAAGCATAACACCGTATCTGGCAGATAATTTAAAGGAACTAAAACTGGAGGTACATAAATCAGTGACCTCAACGAATACTTTACTGAAGGAATTGGCAGGACAGGGTGAAACAGAGGGAAAAGTGCTTATTGCTGAAGAACAGACAGGCGGACGCGGACGCCTGGGACGGTATTTTTATTCTCCGGCAAAGACCGGGATTTATATGAGTATACTTTTAAGGCCTAAATTGACAGTGGAGGATTCCCTTTCTATTACGACCTTAGCAGCGGCAGCAGTTGCAGAAGCAGTCGAAAAGGTTACGGGCTGTGAAGCTAAGATCAAATGGGTAAATGATATTTATTGCCATGGGAAAAAAGTGTGCGGAATTCTTACGGAAGCAAGTGTTGATTTTGAAGGGGGAGGACTTGAATATTGCATAGTCGGAATCGGGATTAATGTATCCCGGCCCACAGGGGATTTTCCGGATGAGCTTAAAGATATTGCGTCCGCTATTCTTGAAAAAAACATATATTCGTCGGAGCTTAGAAGCCGTCTTGTTGCAGAAATATTAAATAACTTTTGGAAATATTATGCCGTCTTCTCTAAAAAAACTTTTCTTGAAGAATACCGGAAACGTTCGTTTCTAATCGGAAAAGAAATAAATATAATATCAGGTGAAAAATCCCAAAGTGGAACGGCTTTGGATATAGACGATAATGCAAGGTTAATTGTAAAATTATCGGATGGTGAGATTAAAACCTTGTCTTCCGGCGAAATCAGTATAAGACCTGTATAATAAGCGGATACTTTCGGAAATGAATATGAGTTACAGGGAGAGAATATTACCGTGGGAACAAAGTAAATCTGTGTGCCGTTATTAACGGAAGAAGTGGAAAATGCAGTGAGGATTGTAAGTTTTGCGCACAATCCGGCCGCCATAATACGGGAATTGCAGAATATGGTTTTTAGACACGGATACTATTTTATAGGATTGCAAAAAGCATGAAGCAGAAGAGGTCCACCGTTATTCCATTGTTTCGGATGATATACTGAAGACCACAGCAATTTTCCGCTTTCTGAATCCGGAAGCAGACATAAGATTGGCAGCCGGACGGGCAATTATGGATAAATCGGGAGAAAAGGCGTTCCTTTCCGGTGCAGATGCAACCATTACGGGGAATATGTTAACCACTTCAGGAAACAACATTAAGCAGGATATAGAAATGCTCAGAAACTTGGGATTTGATTTATCAAAATAATAAAAAGGTCTTATAAGAAAGGAACGAATATGAAAGGCAAAAGAATAACTACGAGGGAAATAACTTTAATCGGATTAATGACTGCAATTACCTGTATCTTGGGACCGCTTTCCATTCCCATACCATTTAGTGTAGTTCCGATTTCGTTTACCAGTCTGGCAATTTACTTTACTGTTTTTTTACTTGGCTGGAAAAAGGGAACCGTAAGTTATCTCATATACCTTCTGACAGGCCTGGTGGGAGTACCGGTATTTTCAGGGTTTAGCGGGGGACCTGGAAAGCTTTTGGGACCTACGGGAGGATATTTAATTGGATTTGTATTTTTAGCTGTGATCAGTGGTATATTTTTTGAAAAATTTATAGGCAAGAGATATATGTATGCCCTGGGAATGGTAATAGGACTTATGATTACGTATATCCTTGGAACTGCATGGCTGGCTTTTCAGCTGGATATGACTTTTTATAAAGGACTTTACTTGGGAGTTATCCCCTATATACCGGGAGATATGATAAAAATTGTAGTAGTCTTGTTTGCAGGCCCGGTACTCAGAAAAAATATGAAGGAATTGTTGGTTAATCCATGATTTAAAAAGAAATGAAAGTGCACTCTGAAATCAAGTGCACTTTCTTAATTTATTACTAATTGTAAAATAGAAATGGTTAATATGCTTTGCATCTTAACCATCCTTCGAATAAATATATGTTTTAATAAGGTAAATATTAAACTTCTATTGTTTCGTTTTTTTCTATGGTGTTACGTATCCTGTCAGAAACCAATGCAGCTATTTCACCGGATTTCATACCTTTATAATCCTCATAACAAAGAGGGTTCAGATAATGAATTTGAACGGTGAGACTGGATATGGAGTGGGTATCAAATGCTTT
>JAATEU010000041.1 GCA_015655565.1 Clostridiales bacterium | reverse complement strand
TGCTTGCAATACTATTGGTTTTTCAAATATCAGCGCATTGGATTATCCTGTCTGAAGAAAGATGGTGCGTAAAGCAATTTGGGAAAGAGTACATAAGTTATATGAATAAAGTAAGGCGTTATATTTAGAGGTTCATAAGTACATTCTCCAAATAAGCATAATGGGCAATTCAAAAATTCCAAGTGATCTGTTGGATTGGTGGCATAGTTTGTACTAATCCCAAAAATCTTTTTCCACGATTGCTCTAAAAAAACATCGCTTTTCGCCAAGGGGATGTTATATCTTTCTTTATGTGAAATAATACGGTATAATCAAGGCAAAACCACCGTATACAAAGTGACCTCAATAGGAGAAGAACAATTAACCGAATTAGATGTAAATATTTATCAAACCAGATAAAAGCTGCGAAAACAAAAAATCCATATCAGTTCTATCAAGAAGAAGCGCCGGCTGTGGCTTCCGCCTTTGATTCAAAAGCTAATTAACAGTTTTCGTAAACATGCAATGCAGGGTTCATGGTTGCATTATAAACATAATCTGATCCATACAGCTTGCGGGATTGGATTCACTTGGGAAGTGATTATTTATAATAGCAGGAAACAGCTAATATTCGTATAAAAAGGTGATTTGATGAAATATGTAAAACAGTCCTTAATGATATTATTCGGATTGGTTGCTATTGACCAGATTGTGAAAATAATTATTCATTACTTCTTTTTTTATAGTGAGACCGATATTTTAGGCAATATAATAAGATTCCGCCCTATACATAGCACTAATTTAAGCTGGGGCGGAAACTATATATCATTATTTAGTAACATGGGTGTCGTTGTCGCTATTAATTTATTAGTGATAGCTTTATTTATAAGCGGATATTCTTTTTATAGAAGTAAAAAGCCTATATCTAGCATCCCAGCTAATATGACTTATGTTGTTGGATTAGCTGGTTCTATTTGTAGTTTGGTCGATAAGGTAATTTGGGGAGGAAGTTTAGATTTTATTCAAATCCCTTTTTTATTTACTTTTGACATTAAGGATTGTTATTTAACTATTGCCCAATGCTTATTTATATATATTGGAATAAAACATCATAAAGAGATTTCTGTAACGGAATATATAAAGTGGTGCTTCAAAAAGAATTAACTTATGAAATAGAAATTATGAGCATAATAGGTACTCTCAATTTATCGTTCATATGACATGAGCGCCTGACGTAAAAATTTTTTTCTTTAATTCAGCTAAAATAATGTCATGCACATATTGATACAGATGAATGAACATAAGGATATCTTTATAAATTCTGACTTCCGACAGTTAGCAAAAATAGTCGAGACGATTCTTTTCAATTTTTCTATAATCATGTTAGGAGGTGAAAGAGGTGCAGGAACAAATCGAAGCCGTTCAGCGTATGCAGAATTATATTGCAGCCCATTTCAGTGAAAATATAACGCTTGCCGACCTCTCACGGGCATCGTTGTTTTCTCCTTGGTATTCCTATCGCTTATTCATGCAACACGTTGGATTGACGCCATCTGATTACATTCGTAAGCTCCGCTTATCAAAATCGGCATTAAAATTACGGGATCACTCATGCAAAATCATTGATGTTGCCTTTGAGATGGGATTTTGCAGCGTAGACGGATATCAACGGGCGTTCTTCCGTGAGTTTGGCTGTAATCCTCGTGAATATGCGTTAAGGCCCGTTCCGCTGTATCTTTTCACCCCATACGGCGTTAAGTTCAGGAAATATGAAAGGAGAGCTGTTATGAACAACTTAAAAAACATATTCATTCACATTATCGAAAAACCGACACGGAAGGTCATGATTAAAAGAGGCGTAACAGCAGCAGACTATTTTACCTATTGTGAAGAAGTCGGCTGTGATGTATGGGGACTGCTTCAGAGTATAAAATCAATCAGCGGCGAGCCCGTCTGCCTCTGGGCTGCCGTCCGCATACAGAACGCCGGGTACGTCGGTGTATGTGCACGACTATGATGGCGTCATACCGGAAGGCTTTGATGTGATTGAACTGCCTGCAGCCAAATATCTCATGTTCCAAGGTGAGCCGTTTTCAGAGGAAGATTACTGCCAGGCAATTGAGGAAGTTTAGGCTTCCATCAAAAAATATGACCCATCCGTCATAGGGTATTCTTGGGAT
>JAATEU010000089.1 GCA_015655565.1 Clostridiales bacterium | reverse complement strand
TTATTTGCATGACACATTTAGAGCCGTTCCGGTGAATGACCTCCGACAGCTTTTTCAGGTTCCCTGCCACACTATCCTCTGCAACCGACAGCTGGCCTTTATGGGCTTTGCCCTGTTGACTGATAAAGCTGTGTTCAATAATGATAAGGGATATATACCCTTCCTTTGATTTTTCTGCATAGTAGTCAATAATTGCCTGATTTGCCTTCCCGTCCGGTTCTGCTTTTGAAGTAGCCATTGGCGGCATGACCAGACGGTTATTCAATAACAAAGTTCCTGCCTGCAGTGGTTCAAGTAATAACGCCATAATAATGTAAACCTCCTATTCTATAAAATAATTTATTCCAGCCCCCCGGCTTTAGAACCAATTCCAAGTAAATGGCGTGCAACCATTTTCTTTTCATATTAGTTCCCACGGCATGTCGCATCTGTCTGCTGATGCGGCACTGCCTCAAATCAGATGGGTGAAAAATACCTTTTTCACCCTAGCTCCCACGGCATGTCGCATCTGCCTGCTGATGCGGCACTGCCTCAAATCAGATGGGTGAAAAATACCTTTTTCACCCTATTATCGGATATAGTTTACAACATCCAAATTTCTTTTTGGGGCAATCTGTTCCTTTTCATTTGCTTTATAGCCAAAAGCTATTCCATAATAAGGCTGGTAGCCTTCCGGTATTTCCAATTTCTCAGTCTCTCCTTCCTGTTCAAAGAAAAACCTCAATAAGCCCAGCCAGACCGACCCGATATCCATACTTTCCGCGGCAATAAGCATGTTTTGAATGGCTGCTGCACAATCCGCACCCCAGGCCATCCCATCTGTTCTTCCCGATACGATAATTAATGTGGGAGCATTATAGGTTACCAGAAAGTTAGGGTTTGATCCCGTTTTTTGAATCCAGGGAACATCGGATTTTGCCATTTCTTCCCTTGTTTTTTCATTTATGTACTGCAAAATTTCTTCATTTTGAATAACGGTAAAGTGCCAGGGCTGTTGATTATGGGCGGTAGGTGCATAGATCCCGGCCTCAATGATAAGATCCAGGCTTTCCTGGCTTATCTGCCCTGCTCTGAAATTCCTGACACTTCTCCTGCTTTTTATTACTTTTAAAACTTCATTCATACATACATTCTCCTTTACTGATTAAAAATTGGAACAAATAAGTTCCAACCCTGCCGCTTATGCGGTCCTGGAAACTTTTAGCTTTGTTATTATATTCAATAGTTCAAATATAATTGAACTATTTCAATATATCATAGATTGTGTTATAATTCAAGAATAACTTATGACTTAAAATAATAAAATACGGCCAGGAGGCAATAACATTGCGCGAACTTTTTCATCCTAACATTGACCAGCTTTGTTTATCCACCATACTGAATGCTCTGGGTGACCCAATCCGGCTTCAAATTTTAAAAAATCTTGCCAGTCAACGTGAAACTACTTGTTCCTGTTGTAACATTAATTTGCCAAAATCCGCTCTTTCCCATCATTTTAAGGTACTACGGGAGTCAGGACTGATTAACGTAAGGATAGAGGGAAAACAGCGTTTTTTATCCATCCGGTACGGGGAATTGGAAAAACGGTTTCCCGGGTTATTGAATACGGTAATAAAGAACATATAACATTATTTCATTTTTTATTTTTACGAATAGAAAAGAATCCAATAAATACAATCAAAGCAGTTGCTTTCACCTTACGATGCACTGTTTTTTTGTAGTATAAAAAATACACCATTATACTTGTAGAATATAATGATGCATTTTTTTCTTGCCGCTATCCGCTCATACTCCGTACAAATTATCTGCGAAATACTCTCATATCTTTCTGACATTAAAGTTTGCTTATATTATAATTTAACCTTACTATACCTCTTTATTTATTATCCAAAGCATTAAGTGCGGCACTTTCACCGCCAAGACGTCCGGAAGTAAAGGAATATCCTATTCCAACACCATTGCCAACATAAGTATCATTAAATAATACTCCTTCTGATTCCAGCCCTACCGCATATAATCCTTTAATAGGAACACGCTCATCATTTAATACCTCAAATTCCGTATTCACTAACAAGCCTCCAACTGAGCCCAGGTTATTGATTTCAGCAATAATAGCATAATATGGACCTTCTTCACCCATGGGAAATAAATAATCTGCACTTTTTCCAAATTCCGTATCCACACCTGTTTTTATTGCCTCTATATAATTATTATATTCAGCCGTAAATATGTCCACATCCACCCCTGCGTTAGCCGCTAATTCTTCAATAGTATCCCCCTTGTAACCATCGCCGTTTGCAGCCATGGCATCAAAGACTTTTTCTGCATCCGTCCATGGAGTATCTAAGGTAAATTGATCCGCAAAATCCGAATAAAATTCCGGAGGCATTCCTGGTAATTGCGGCACATTAATACCGCTCATGCCTTTTTGGGCCAGGAGGTCTAATTGATGTTTGGAAATTATAACCAGGTGATAGGATCCATTAAATGCACTTGTATTAGCTGCGGCAACCGCTGTTAATGTTGCTGCTTCATCCCTGAATCTTGCCCCGGAAGGGCCTACGTTCATAAAATTAGGAAGATAAGCTGATATAAGGGGATAGCTTGCCTGAAATGAATTAAACTCTTTCTTTAAAGCAGCCGTTGCTCTTGCCAGTGTCTGATGCAGCATTTGGCCTCCCATATTATCCGGTATTTTAGCACCGGCCTCCCATGCCATTTCTAAACCTTCACCTACATTCTGCCCTAATCCGCCATTAACTCCTTCAAATCCAAAATATTCTTTTACCATTTCCGCATTTGCCGCATATCCACCGGTTGCCAAAACTACACTTTCTGCGGTGATTTCTACTGTTGTGCCATCCGCTTTTTCTGCACTGACACCAACAACATCTCCCGCTTCATTAGCCAGTAATTTTTTACCAGTGGTTTCTGTAAGAACCTGCCCTCCGCCTTGTTCAACGGAATCTTTCAGCATATTTTTTAATATTTCCTGACGCGTATCATAAGCAGGTAAAACATGAAGCTGTTCTCCATTAAAATTTAAAAAGGTTGTCTGATACCCTTTTTCTTCCAGCCAATCATATGTTTCTCCCGATTTGGTTACATATTGTCTTATGGCTGCCGCATCTACACGCCAGTGATTATTTGCAATCCAATCTGCAATTTCTTTTTCAACTTCAACTTTTAAACCATTTTCAACCGCCGCGGAGGAATTATAAAATTTACCGGCCCAGGATAAATTACTGGCACCCCCGATAACGGCTGTTTTTTCAATGATTATAACTTTTGCTCCCTTATCTGCTGCCGTTACTGCCGCTGATACCCCGGAAGCCCCTGCTCCAATGACAACCACCTCCGCCGACAATTTTTCTACTTGTCCTTCGCCTTCTTTTTTTACGGTATTGGTTTTCAGTTCATCAACATTACCATCCGCCTGCTTCACTGCATCTTCAATGGCGGCAAGTAATCCATCACTTGATTCTGTTGCACCCGAAACGGCATCTACTGCCAAAGTCTGCCCCTCTAAAACTTTTTCTTTTATTGTATCAAGGGCATCATCCCCGAGACCTTCCGTCTCTGATTGGCTGATAATTTGAATATCGGTTATCTTAGTATCACTGAATGTAACTTCAACTTTTATTAAACCCTCTTTTCCTTCTGCTTCCGCCGTATATGTACCGGTCTTATACTTTTGTGCGGAAACGTTGTCTGCCGTGGTTTCAGGAATTTTATCCGATTCCTTATCTGATTTTTTTTGTTCACATCCACCTAAAAGCAGTATAAACATTGTAAAACATAAAGCTGTAACAAACAGTCGATTCATTTTCTTCTTTTTCATATTTCCCTCCATTACGCATTTGTTGCGGTCATAATTAGTACGGTATTCTGAAATTAACTAGGCCAGGATGTGTTTGAAAAATGCTTG
>JAATEU010000266.1 GCA_015655565.1 Clostridiales bacterium | reverse complement strand
GAAATCCGTTCCGGTACAACTATAACTGTAAAAAGTGCGGGATCTACTATGGGTACCAGTACATTATTAGAGGTTGGCATTGATCCGGGAATCGTTGAGGAATTTCGAAGTCTTGAAAAAAGTATTATGAATATGAATGCAGATATGGAGAAATTATTACCGGTCCTTGAAGCTTATAAGAAAAAGTTGAATTCCGGCGAAAAGTTATCACAGGATAAACTGGATTATATCCGGATGGCAACTGAGAATTGTTTAGCTTTAAGGAATAAAATTAAAGCATCAAATAATCGTTACGACCAATTAAGAATTGAAATGAATAACAGTGAAGGTGGTAGTATCCGTGTAGAAAATATAGCCTATCCGGGAGTTAAAATTGTTATTTCAAATGTAAACTATTATGTAAGAAGTGATATACATTATTCTAAATTCGTTCGTGACAGGGCAGACATTAAAATTATTGGATTATAAAGGAGGGATAACAATGCCGATTACACCGATTGAAATTGCAGCGATGGCTCCAAAGTCACAGGAAGCATCCCTTTATAGACATCAGGAGAGTCAAAAGCCGATAAATGAACAGCTGATTATAGGCCAACAATTTAATAATCATATTAAACATGATAATCAGCAGACAGTGAAAACCATCAAAAGCGATAACAGGGAATATCGTTATGATGCAAAAGAAAAGGGTAATGCTTCTTATTCCGATTCAAAACAAAATAAAAAGAAAAAAGATAAAGGAGCAGTTCCTAAAGATAATTTCCGATCTGGTTCCATAGATATTAAAATATAGCAGGAGAGAATACAATGACACCTTTAGTAATCATTTTAATCCTTATAGGGGCAGGAATTATTTTAGTCAGTTGCTTCCTGGCAGATAATTCCACCGGTAAAGGAGAAATTTATTCCTCCCTGGTTGGTCAACGGGAATTAACCATAACGGAGATTGAAAATATAAAGAAAAAGGTTGAAACAATAATTTCTGAGATAACGGAAGAGTCCGTGGCAAAAACGGAAGACAGCTTAAGTCAGCTTTCCAATGAAAAGATTATTGCAGTAAATGATTTTTCCAATCAAGTAATAGAAAAAATCAGCCAAAATCATGAAGAAGTGGTATTTTTATATAATATGCTGAATGAGAAAGAAAGTGAATTAAAAGATACCATTAAAAGTATTGATAAAGCTAAAAAACAAGTAACAAAAGCTGATAAAAAAGAACTGCCAAATCATAAATTAAAAGGAAATGCCGCAGCCATTCATAAAAGTCCGGTTCATAATCCTGTTGCAGAAGCAGGAAACATAAATGAGAATAATAAGGCTGATATTATGAATAATCATAATCAAAAGATATTGGAAATGGATTCCCAGGGATTTTCGGTTATTGATATATCCAAAACGTTAGAACTTGGACAAGGTGAAGTTAAACTTGTCATAGATTTATATAAGGACAGATAACATCCGAACAGGTCTTAGAAAATTGAAAGGCATGAGTGTTAATATGAAATTAAAATATTATTTAAGAGGTATAGGTGTAGGTATATTATTTGCAACAATTATTTTATCCGTGTCTTTCCATGCGTCTTCTAAAACTCAGATTTCGGATGAGAAGATAATAAAAAGGGCGGAAGAATTGGGAATGGTGAAGGAAACTGATCTGAATCTTGATGATTTAATAGATTCAACCATAACTCCTGCCGTTGAATCAACGGTACAGCCAAATAGTACGCCAACAGCTGCTCCAACGCAAAAACCAACCGCTCCTGTAGCAGGGCCGAAGGAAGAACCAACTGCGGTTCAGACAACAGGGCCGAAGGAAGAACCGACCCAGGCTCCGACAGCAGAGCCGGCCCAAGGTGCATCCACAGATTCGGATAGTCAGTCGGTAACTGAGTTGGAAATAAATAACGGCTCAGAGGGAAATTATGTAACGGTTGAGATTGTACCAGGCATGACATCGGAGGATGTCTCTAATTTATTAAAAGAAAAGGGTATTATTGAGGATACGAAAGCATTTAACCAATATTTAAAGCAGAATGATTATGCAAGGAATATTAATATAGGCAATTTTGAAATAGAAACTTATGCCTCTTATGAAGATATTGCAGATATTATTGTAGCAAAATAAAGTATAGAGTCAATATAAAAAGTAGAATTAAAATAAGTATAGTATTAATTCTGTTTGCAAATAATTTATAGTGTTTTAAATTATTTGCTTTTTTTGGATATTTATTTATCGTATAGAAATTTGAGATTGGGGCTGGGCAGTAATCATAACGCTGTTTTGGTCACACCGTGGGAGCTGATATGAAAAATCATTATGAAAAATCATTTTGTAAGACGGGGATATGTACCAACCGATTTAAAAGAATTTAATAAAGACAGTTGTAATCTACTCAGAAAAGCGCAAAAGGATATCCATTATTTAATTGAGAAAGGGTATCCAATTAAAAGTGCGTCGACCTTTGTGGGAAATCATTATGTATTATCAGAAAGACAAAGATTAGCCCTGGTAAGGGCAACTTCGACTTATGAAACCATTAAAATGAGAAAAAGCAGACAAAAAAGGCCGGAATTTAATCAAAAAAAAGTATATATAGACGGCCTTAATCTCATTATTACTTTAGAAGTAGCTTTGTCAGGCTCCATACTGCTTCGATGTATGGATGGAACCATCCGGGATCTGGCAGGGCTGAGAGGTACATACCGCCTTATAGATAAAACAGATATTGCAATTGGTCTGATTGGAAATAAATTAGAAGAAATGCACATTAAGGAAGCTTATTTTTATTTGGATTCACCGGTTTCAAATACCGGCAGGTTAAAGCATCGGATTCAGGAATTATTAGCTTCTTATGATTTTAAGGTACACGTAGAACTTGTTAACAATGCAGATATAATCCTGGAAAAAAAAGATAATGTTATTACAAGTGATTCCGTTGTGTTAAATAAATGCACCGGCTGGATTAATTTAGCAGAAGAAATTATCCAGGAAAACATCCCGGACGCTTTTTTGTTAGATTTAAGGATGGAAGAAGGGTAATAGAAAATATCAACTATGGCTGTTATGAAATTCATTAAGGAAATTTTTAATAGCATAAAGAAACAGGAAGCTTACAGCTATGAGTCTGTAAGCTTTCTTATGTTTGTTTTATATGTTAATTTACACGATTACTTAATCGGGCAGGAATTCCAAAGAGTTGCATGAAAAAATTATTTCTGCAATTCCTGTTTTCCGGTTACTTTACTTGCTTCATCCATTTTGAAAGTAGATTGGGCTTCTTCTGCAGTAAAATATACATTTCCGTCAACGGTTGCATCAATCAATTCAAAATCGCTGACGTTAACGTATAAGTCACCTTTAAAAGTTCCATGCTGAATACTGGCTTGCGGGCTGTTAATTGTTAATTTCGGAGCTGTTAATGTGTATCTGGCAGTTATATTACGATTATTGTCCTGAGAATAAAGGGCAATTTTACGTTGTATAATTTCATTTCCGTTATCGTCTGTTTTACCATTTTTAAATTCGCCGTCAAGAGAAAGCTCCTGGTTAATTGATAAATCTTTAATTATAGCAATAATCCATGTACCGTTGCTGCTTATGGCTTTTATAAAGGCCTCCTCCGTATCTACGATGGAAGCTGAGGTTACTGCATCCGGAGTTGGCCCGGCCGGGGTGGTTTCAGCCGGAGTTGTTACTGCCGGGGTGGTCCCGGTCTGGCCCGTATTATTCTGATCTGTGTTTTGTTTAGTACATCCTGCAATTAACGCAGGGATGAGTAATAATGTTAAAAACATGACTTTAATTTTCATTGGAGATCCTCCTGTATACGTATTATAATTATTATAATTCATTAAATTATTACCCCAAAAAATAAGATTTATTCTTTACCGTTTAAGGTGACAAAGACGCGAAGTACAGCAGGAAATATCTTTCGGAGCATGAGGCCGATATTGAGTTGCACTAGGCGGCACGGGCAACCTTGATGCGCTTAAAGCCGAGTCGCAAAGGCTGACAGCGGAGAAAAAACTCTGTATGCATAGTACCGCGCCGCGCAAAAGGATATGCGGGAGATGTGTTTAGGATGGTTGATTATCCTATCTATATATTTGTTAATACATGTTATATATATTCTGTTTGGGTTTACCTCAAAACAAATATCATGTATTTTGTTAGCGGTGATCCCTTATCTTGTCGGCACTTTTTATTATAGATCTTCTTGCCAGGGGAAGAACGGAGTTTTTTATAGTTTTGGTATTTTGATTCCGAGCGTTGCGGAGAAAGTACTTGTATATTTGCTTGGAGCATTCCTTTATGACATAAATCCATCGGAAATCTCAAATGTTATGAAAGTGATTTCCAAGCATAAAACATATGTGAAGCTCTTTGCCAACCCATCTGCACTCTATTATCTCAACATCTCATTTTTTAATTGGTTATATGTATTAGTGAGTTTGGCGGGGTATTCCCCATGCACGAACGATTTATCCCTCCAAGCTCGCAAGTTTGGAGGGTTTATTCATGCATAAATATGGTTTCCATCGTCTAAAGGAGGGGCTGCCGCTTTATCGTGACGGCGAGATGTAGCCGGGACTTTCCTTCTACCTCATTTCAAAAAAGTACATCAATTTATGGGCGTGTGGATTGAGAGAAAAGAATTCATCCGATATTACCGAAAAAGAAAAAGTTCGTTGGACAGTATTTTGACCAGAAGCAATTAAATAAACTGTTTGATGTATCTAAAGAATATCCTTCTAACTGTTATTCACATATGCAATTTGAAGCAAAAGTATCGATGGTAAATAAATTGGGTAGGAGATTAGAGGTCAACGGATAATTTAAGTGTTAGAAATCGGTTAGAAATGGACTGTTAATTAATCAAGAAATAAAGTATAATATCCTTCGTCACAAAAAAAATCCCTAGAACTGTTGAAATTACTAAGTTCTAAGTACTTCTCAATATAGTGCGGATGGAGGGACTCGAACCCTCACGAAGTCACCCCCGGCAGATTTTGAGTCTGCTGCGTCTGCCATTCCGCCACATCCGCATGAACCGTAGAAAATTATTTTAACATAATTTATTTCAT
>JAATEU010000344.1 GCA_015655565.1 Clostridiales bacterium | reverse complement strand
CAGATTTATCAGATGCCAGAAATAATTTAAGGAATAAATTGAAATAAAACCGATGCTGTGGGTGATGAATGGAAATGAAATAATATTTCTTTACCTGGATTATTCTACGTAGGGAAGGGTTTTATTTGATAAGCAGGATAGTCAAAAAAGACATTTAT
This sequence comes from Clostridiales bacterium, assembly GCA_015655565.1. Lineage (GTDB taxonomy): Bacteria > Bacillota > Clostridia > Lachnospirales > Lachnospiraceae > Anaerocolumna. The sequence goes on along the minus strand of JAATEU010000344.1, from coordinate 2,628 downwards.
AAATTGACACGGCCGGCGGAGAAATTGGAGAAAATATGAAATCCGTAATATTATGTTACAATAGGGAGCGGTGCCGGCATTACGGTTTTATATATAATTTGTTATAATTCGGTATTTATAGTATACACCATAGGAAGACCTGAAAATGATTAAAAAAATCAATTCAAAGGATGATTCTTTTTAAACTATGTGTTATAGTATTCTTCGGACAAAATAATACCAGAATCTATAGTGAGGTGAAATTAAGAATGCCATATAAAGATATACAACATTTTATCAAATATCTGGATGAAAAAAAGCAATTAAAACGTATACAAACAGAAGTAAGTCCGATTCTTGAAATTACGGAGATAGCCGACAGAGTGGTGAAAAAAAGAGGGCCGGCGTTACTTTTTGAAAAGGTAAAGGGTTCTCCTTATCCTCTTTTAATCAATGCCTTTGGCTCCTATAAGAGGATGAGTATAGCGATTGGTGCGGATAAACTGGAGGACATCGGAAAAGATATACAGGACCTGATTGATTTTTCAAATTATCAGACTATGCTTGATAAGGTGAAATCTATTCCGAGACTGGCCAGGCTGTTAACCGTTTTTCCAATAAAAGTAGTGATGGCTCCCTGCCAGGAAGTAGTGGAAGAGCCGGATTTAAGTAAACTTCCCATTTTAAAATGCTGGCCCCGGGACGGAGGACGTTTTATTACACTGCCTTTGGTATTTACAAAGGACCCGGAAACCGGTCAGCAGAATATCGGCATGTACCGGCTGCAGGTATACGATAACAAAACGACGGGTATGCACTGGCATCTCCATAAAGACGGAAAGGATATTTATGAAAAATATAAAAAATTCGGAGGTAAAATGCCGGTATCGGTTGTAATTGGCTGTGACCCCGCTACCATATATGCTGCCACCGCCCCCCTGCCTAAAATGATTGATGAAATTATGTTTGCCGGTTATTTAAGGAGGCTTCCGGTACCCATAGTAAAATCGGTAACCAATGATATTTATGTACCGGCCAACAGTGAATTCGTCCTGGAAGGCTATGTGGATACGGAAGAACTCAGGATGGAAGGGCCTTTTGGGGATCATACCGGGTATTATTCCGAAGAAGACATGTATCCTGTTTTTCATATTACTAAAATGACCAGAAAGAAAAATCCTGTTTTTATGGCTACGATAGTGGGCAGGCCGCCCATGGAAGACTGTTATATGGGAAAAGCAACAGAACGGTTATTCCTTCCGCTGTTAAAAATGATTGCCCCGGAAATCGTGGATATCAATTTTCCCCTGGAAGGAGTCTTTCATAATTGCGTTATTGTATCCATACAGAAGAAATATCCCGCCCATGCCAAGAAAATACTGAATACCATGTGGGGAAACGGTCAGATGATGTATACAAAAATGATTATTGCAGTGGATGCCGATGTGAATCCTCATGATATTTCCGCTGTTGCCTGGAAGGTATTTAACAACATTGATGCAAAAAGGGATTTGATTATCTCGGAGGGACCCTTGGATGCCTTGGATCACTCTTCTCCCCTTCACCTCCTTGGCAACCGGCTTGGAATTGATGCCACTAAAAAATGGGCTTCGGAGGGATATGACAGGGAATGGCCGGACGACATCCTTATGTCGGAAGATATAAAAGAAAAGGTGAATAAGAGGTGGAGCGAATATGGTCTTTGATAAGTTAAAAAAATATGGGGAACTGGTGATGTTTTCCCATACCCTCTTTTCCCTGCCCTTTGGTCTGACAGCCATGTTATGGGCGGCTGACGGACTGCCGGAGCTTCGGGTGTTTTTCTGGATTCTGGTGGCTTTATTCGGGGCAAGGAACGGGGCGAATGCCTTTAACCGCATTGCGGACAGGCATATTGATCAAAGAAATGAACGGACGAAGGACAGGCATCTTCCGTCAGGAAGTGTAAGGGTGTACGAAGCATACGGAATCACTGCCCTGTGCTTCCTTTTAATGGCGTTTGCGGCTTATATGCTGAACCTTACCTGTCTGATACTGCTTCCCTTTGCCATTGTCCTTTTTATTTTTTATTCCTATTCAAAAAGGTTTACCTGGCTCTGTCACTTTATTCTAGGCACAGCGTGCGGAGGTGCCCCGGTGGGTGCCTGGATTGCAGTTACGGGAGGAATTACTTTTATGCCGCTTTTTTTAGGTGCGGCAGTATGTTTCTGGGTAGCAGGTTTTGATATAATTTATGCAACACAGGATATTGAATTTGGCAGGAAGGAAGGACTTTGTTCCATCCCGGCGCGGTTCGGATTAAAAAATGCCTTATGGATGGCAAGAGCATCCCATGCCATGCATATTCTGTGTCTGCTGGCAATTTATATTTTAATGCCGCGAGGGATATTTTTTCTTATGGGAATTATAGTCTCGGTTATTCTGCTGTGTATGGAACATTATAATGTAATACCCGAAAATAAGAATAAGATGATTTTTGCTTCTTATCATATCAATCAGGTTTTAAGCGTTGTATTTTTTATCTTTGCCATGATTGATTTTTGGTCTGGAAAAATTTTATAAGTGTGTGCAAAAGCACACAGATGTTGCATACTATGGGAGCTGGAGCGTGTTTGGAAAATCATTGCACCGCTATGGCCGCTCCACTTT
>JAATEU010000516.1 GCA_015655565.1 Clostridiales bacterium | reverse complement strand
TGGATAAAATATCCTTCACATATCCGGATGGTACTGTTGCAGAGGCGGGCGGAAGTGGCGGAACCTATCAGGAACATCTGTTAGAGGAGGGGGAATATGTTTCTTCAATTGAAGTATCCAAGGCAAGGGCATCCGCCCTTGGTACTTATCGAATCTCTTACGTAAAATTCACAACAAATTCAGGCAGCACCTTAGAGGGTGGAAACATAAGTGATATTTATGACTTTACAGCACCGGAGGGTTATGCCATTGCCGGTGTTCATGGATTTTATGGTGATGAGATTGACCGGCTTGGAGTAATTTATATGTTGCTGCCATAAATTAGCGCTCCCGCCGGGCAGCCTGCCAGATCGTATTTGAAGAACCCAAACCCGGCCACAAGAATTTTTCAAACACGCTCTAATGCTCAAGGGGAGCGCTATATTAAATTTGAACCAGCAGCCGTATTGACTATATGCCGATTTTAGCTGCTTGCACTTTTATAATGCCTGAGTCCAAACTTCCAGAACCGCAACGCAAGAACAGTAAACAATATTACAACAATAGCAGCATAGATAATTCCCACAGGCGAGATGGATTCCGTTATGATTTGTGCAGGTATTGTTGCCATGATTCCATAGGGAAGTATAAAATAAAATATCAGCTTAAAGATTCCCTTAAATACCACGCCGGGGATTTTCATACACAAATCAAACATTGCGCATTCTAACTGTTCGATGCTGTCAGTGGAAATAACAAAAAAGGGCAGGGTACGGATCAGCACCTCCATATCGTAATAAAGCAATGCCATTAATAAAATGAAAATGACATAGAGCAGGCAGGCGGCCGGTGATGCAGAGCCGCCCTGCACAGACATGCCGTAAATCACAATGCCGATGCTGAACAAAACGAGCGGCGCTGAGCCTAAATTGATATTTTCAAAGGTTAGCCTTAAAAGTGGATTGATGGGTTTTGTTAAATAATGGTCAAAGTCACCACTTTTTATTTTTGACGGGATTCCGTTGACACCAAAGAAATAAACCGTCATATTGATTGCGTTCAGCAAGGAGAATGTACCGACAAAAATAAGCATCTGTCCTTTTGACCATTCGCCGATGGAATCCACCTGGGAATAAATTGCATTGAACATAAGAAGCTGCAGCAAAAACAAACTGCTATCCACAAAGAATCCGCCAAAGAATGAAATACGAAACACCATCATATGAGACAGTTTCATTTTGAGTAATACTGCAATAAATCTTAAACTCTTATTCATATGCCCACCCCGTCAAAGCGAATGCGAAGACACCTATAGACAATCTTATTGACCGCCAGAAACAAAAGAATCCACGCTGAAAGAAGGAGCAATCCCATTATTGCTTCTTCGCCGTTTTTCCCAATCAAAAGCATAGAGGGCAAATAGGCCACATAATAAAATGGGAAAATACGCATTGCTGAAACAATTGTTCCGGGCAGTAGAACCAACGGAATCATTGTTCCTGTAACAAATGCCACAAGGTTGCTTTTCATCATCAAAAAAAGATTAATATCCTGATACTTGAATGCCAGAATACCCAGGAAATAGTTGAGCTGCACCATGAAAACAAGGCCTAGCAATACCATTCCTGCCGCTGCTAAAATCATTGTCACGTCGGTGGTAAAAGAAAACCTGATTCGGAACACCAGAATCCATATGACAGTGGCAAGCAGATCGAAAATCAAATAAAATGCGGTTACGCCGCCAGACTGTGCCATAAAGTACCCTTGCACATTTGCCGGGATGACCATGTATTTTGAAAACGTGCCTCCGCGAATCCTTCTGCTGAGTTCACGGCTTACACCGTCTGACATTTCAATTTGAGACAGAAATGAATTGATGATGTAGTAAGACAACATGGTTTGAAAAGTAAAACCTGCTACCGTATCCCGCTGTCCGAATATCGCGCCCCAAAGAATGTAGGCAAACAAAATTCTGGTAACGGTAAAGAGTATATTCATAGCAACATCAAACCGCCATGCAATTTGACCTTTAAAGCTGATTTTTATAATTTCCCAGTATTTTTTCATTGAACCACCGTCCTTGTATTATGATATATACGCTCTACAATCCTGCCGATCTCTTCTTCCTCAATGGTGATATCATCGAGTTCATTTTGCTTCATCAGTTCCCGCAGTATTTCCCGGGTTAATCCTTTAGGGATCAAAAAAGATGCTTTATAAGCGCTTTGCTCAATAAGCGTACATTCAGCCGGTAAGGCAAGCAGCGTTTCATGCGCAAAGGTTACCGTAACCTTTTTATGGCTTTGATATTTCTCAAACAGCGCATCCGTTTCCCCATCATAGAGCTTTTCACCGTTATTGACCACAACACAGCGTTTGCAGAGGCTCTTGATATCCTCCATATAATGAGAAGTCAGGATAATGGTTGTTCCTGATCTTTCATTGACTTCTTTTAAAAAATGCCGTACCTGTTTTTGGGCGACCGCATCCAATCCGATGGTCGGTTCGTCTAAAAACAGTACTTTCGGATTGTGCAAAAGTGCGACGATCAATTCCATTTTCATGCGTTCACCAAGGGAGAGGGTGCGTACCTGGACGTTTAGAAATTGAGATACGTCAAACAAATCAACGAAATAGTCCAGGTTTTTTTTGTGAGTTTCATCCGGAATACCGTAAAGTTCTTTAAACAACATAAATGTGTCGGATGCTGTCAGTTCAAAAAAGAGCTGACTTTTTTGCCCCATGACCACCGCGTATTGTTTCTTAAATGCGTTTTCCAATTTATTCGGGTAATATCCGAGAACAGAAATCGTGCCGGAGGTGGGTGAAATAATACCCGTCAGCATTTTTACAAGCGTAGTTTTTCCGGCTCCGTTCGGTCCGATTAATCCGATAAATTCACCCTTTTGAACAGCAAAATCAAAATTGGAGAGTGCCGTTTTTGAGCTGTATCTGCGGATGAACAGAGATTTTACGCTTCCCATTAAGCCTGTATCCTTTTCATAATGGCGGTAAGTTTTTGTTAAGTCGGTTGTTTCAATAATCAATTTATCGTTCACGGCTGCTGCCCTCCATTTTGTTTTTCTGCCTGCTCCATTTGGCAAGCGGCTACGGAACATCCTATATTTCTTTCCTCTAAAATTTTATTTTTATCCGAAAATATCGTTAAAATCATATTCAAATTAACTCCTATCAAAATATTTAAAATTCGGCAACAAAAATGCCGCAGAAAATAGCCTTAATGATAAGCTATTTTCTGCGGCTAACTATCAATGAAATATCCCTGAGAGCATAAAAACAACACACCCAAAAGTGTGCTACAACACGCAGTTATAGTATTTGCGAAAGGTTATTAAAGATGGCATAACAAAATAAAGGCAAAATCTGTTGCCTGCAAATTTGTTCACCCTTATTCAATTTTAAACGTCAACCACCATTACAAATAATACCGACATCAAAAACACTCCTTTCGGTTGCTTGCAGCAACATAAAACATGTAATATTATATCCTGTTTTTACCTTACTGTCAACTCGCAAAAAACCGGGGCAAACGCAGTTATGATTCATTTATGATAATGTCTTAGTGTACCACAAATGATTATGTCCTGAAAACCCTGCCATATTTAGCCTTGCAATTTTTATGAATATTTTTACGAATATAATTAATTTTAAAAAACGATTGCAATATATTGGAATATGCAGTACAATATCCCTATATTTGGTAAGGGCAAACTTATCGAAAGATAAGGACGCAAAGCTTAGGGTCTAAACCTGATTACAGATACGACAGCCGGTTGCACAAAGGTAATTTAGATTACTGCTTATATGCAATTTTATGCTCTGTTGTGTTTTTACAGGGCTTTTTTGTATAAGACGTTCGAGCAGATGGCATTATTTATGCTGACAGAATGTTACAGAGCATCGTTGTACATAAGAAGAACAGTAATGTAAAAATATTAATGTGATTTAAAGAAGGTGAAAATCAGGTGAAGAACAGAACTTTATGTTGTATTTTTCACAAAACTTTGCGTTGGAGGCTTATCTCAATTGTTTTAATAATTAACACGTTACTAATCGTATCCCGCCCAGTTAATGCACAGGAAAACTTTACAAGCGAAACTTTTCTGTATTCCCATACTTTTTATTTTGCCATATTTTGTTTGGGTATATCTATGCTTTGTATTATTTTTATTTTACGTTTAAAAATCACGAGTGAGAAAAGAGTAAGGGAAGCTTCCTTGGAGTTAAGGCAGATTACCAATAGTATTCATGCAGGATTTGTCAATTTTAATTTGGAAAATAATTATGAGATAATTTATGCCAGCAACGGATATTATGATATTATCGGTTATGGCAAAGAAGAAATACAGCAGGATCTGGGCAACAGTGTTATAGCTTTAATATATCCGGAAGATCTTGATAAGTTCACGGCACTTCGGGAGGGTTTCAGCAATGGTGAATATATTCAAAAAGAAGTCAGGATGCTTACGAAGAATGGCAATGTCATATGGATATTACTTAATGGGAATTATAATGAAGATAAGGAAGGCAACCACACACTTTCTGCCGTACTTATTGATATTACGGAATCAAAATTAATGCAGGAGAGGTTATTATTGGAAGAAGAGCGTTATCGGGTAGCAGCTGAAATATCCAATGATATTTTATTTGAATATGAAATAGAGAAGGATTTAATGACGTTCGCTGATAAATACAAGGAATTATATGGAAGAGATTCGGTTATATCACATTTTTCAGATTCCAAAATCCACATGGATATGATCCATCCGGAGGATATAGGGGTGTTTTCCGAATACTGCAGGGCATTGTGCAGCGGCAAAGAAATGATTGAATCCGAATTCCGTATACGGGATATAAAAAATGAATATGTGTGGTGTCATACCCGGGGCAAAACAATATATGATGACAATAAACATCCCAGCAGGGTGATAGGTAAAATAGTTAATATTGATTTACACAAAAAAGAATTGCAAACCTTAGAGTATAAAGCAAAAAGAGATCCTTTAACCGGTGTATATAACAGGGGTACGACCAAGGATTTAATCGATCACTACATTCAAAAACACAGTGATAAAAAACATATCTTTATGATTGTGGATATAGATGATTTTAAAAGTATTAATGACCAGTACGGGCATCTGCAGGGAGATAAAATATTATCTTTTGTAATCGGCCAGGTAAAGATGATTTTTACGTCAGGTGAAATCATAGGACGAATCGGCTGGGACGAATTTGCGGTATTTATAGGTGATGTTGCAGACAAAGAAAACAATTTCATAAAAGCTGATTTACAGCAGCGTGCTTTGCGTACCGTTTACCGT
>JAATEU010000229.1 GCA_015655565.1 Clostridiales bacterium | reverse complement strand
TTTTGAAAAACAAAGAAGCGCCATTTTCAGAAGTAAATCTTATTCAACGATAAACAAGAGTCCTTTAAACGATAAATTGGCTTAGATTGAATTATTACCATTTAGTTTAATGGTGCGGTGCGACAAATTAAAAAGATGCAGACAGTGCTTTTTCAGAAAGGTACTCTTTCCCCAATGAATTTCCAGGCTCTGCCGGCATCTTTTTTGACTGTTCAAGGCATGTTGAGGTTATAATAATGATGACATATTGTGGTGACGAGAAGAAATAAGGCGGTTTGCTCATAAGATGTTCTGGCTTTGGAGTGAAAAATAGACAAAAAACGGGTCAAAAAGTGCAGATTTACGGAGCCAAAAAGCTTGAACGCATTAAATATGCTTTAAATATAAGGGGGAGATGAATATGAGAGAAAAAGAGCGCAATATAAAGACTGCACGTATAATTGCATCATCACTATTTTGGAGAGCTGAATACTTCCCGGAAGAATTTACATTGGATTTCCCTTCGGCACCGCCGGGAATGCCAAATCATTTCAACGTCTGGGAAAGCGAGCGGTGTTTTGAATGGCTGAACCGCACGGTAAAAAGCTGGGAAGTAGAGCTGGAGGAGTTTTATACCACACCGGATCCCGATCAGTTCTGGGCAATCGGCATTTGCCGGGGAGAAGTGTTATGGGGAGATCAAAACGGCCATTTTCAAAGTAAGTTTTTTATGCGCTTGGAAACAGAAACTGGGCGTATTAAGTATATGAAAGGCTGGATGGACACACTTGCCTTTCTTCGTGCGGCAAATCTGCAGATTCCACCTATTATTAAGAGTGTGTCGGATCCTTGCGTGGATAAATTTCTTACCAATACACCGAAATGCTTTCGCGGAAAATCAAAAGAACCGGCTATTTCTGATTCCGATCCGTACAGCGGCCTTGATATGAGTCCGGCAGCGATCGAGAACCGGATGAAAATAACCTTCAGCAAAATATATGTGGCATAGAACGTGAGAAATATCGTAAGGCAGAGACATTTAATCACGAGTGGATTGGGTATTATGCAAAAGGAGGACAGATCATAAGAGATGCAAATACACCGGTGAGTGAAGACTATCTAAAAAATGTTTTGACACATAATATAACAGAACACTATCATTTACCAAGATTTCTTCCTGAACTATATGCTGAATACCACAACAAGCCTATTGATGCAGACTAAACACAAGGTGACAGTGTTTTATTAAGAGGCTACTCAAAAACATATAATATTGTTATTGAAATGTGGGTAAATGTAAAAACGAAAGTAATAGAAACGGCTTATCCAAAATATTAAAGAGGGAATATATTATGCGATTAACTTTAAATACAAATAAAAACACTTATGAATGGGATATAACAGGCAAGCATAGAAGTGTATATGGCGAATTGTTCATAGAAATCGATGGAATTAAGTTTCCAAGTGAAGGATGGATAGATATTATTAGTTCTGTATTAATTATGTGGATTGATAATATTACCGATTTATTACAATAGGATTTAAAGGGAGAAAAAGAGATGTTTTTTATGGAGGGTCCATATATGTTTAAAATTATTGGAACCGGAATTGAAATGATCCGTATAGACCTTTTTAAAAACTCCCAACAATACAATAAAGAATCATATAGTATTTCATTTTATAATTTGCTACAAGAAATTTCCAATGTCATTATTGATATTGGTATGGACGATCGTCTAAAAGGAGTAAGCAATGTAAATGAATTAAAGATAAAATTTATTGGTCTAAAGAAGATTGCTCAAAGCAAAGGATATAATATTAAAAATGAATCAAGCTATAACTAAATCAAATATTTTACATGCACCGAAGATTTGGGAAGCATTTCCATTGTGAAAAATGGAGTACTGAAACTTTTTAAGCAAAATGGAGGTGAGGAAAATAGGGAAGAAAAAGCCACAAGGCCATTATTGCAAAGTGTGCGGACAGCGTAAATCGAATGAGAGCTTTTCGGGGAAGGGACATGCAAATCATATTTGCAAAACCTGCTCACGCTTGTCCCCAGCAGAGCAGGCCGAGGCCATGACGATAAACCGTTTCATGGATTTACCTTATCGCCGGCTTACTGAAGGTGAGCGAAACTGGCTGAAGAACCGCACAAAAGATACTCGCGAAGAATATGGGAGATTTATAATAACCACATTGAGCAAAAATTTGTCTCACAGATATGGAAACGGCTATAGTAGAGCCGCTTTATTTAGAATGATACAGTTTCATGATGTCTTTAGTGACATGGAAAAAGTCGCGACACTGTCACGACAATTGACATGGTTGCATTTTCTTGAAATCATACCAATTGAGGATGAGCTAAAAAAGACTTTTATGCGACCATATGCGCGAAAGAGTGTCAGGACATTAAGAGAGATAAAAAATTCAATGCTATATGAACGCACAGTAATCTCTAGAAAACCAGAGGAAACGATAGCTAATGAAATTCAGGAACTGAGAGAACAAGATAAAATGTCGGTAGATATGTTTTACAGAGATCCCTATATACTTGATTTCTTGGGGTTAAAAGATACCTTTAGTGAAAAGGATTTGGAAAGTGCCATTTTAGCAGAATTAGAAAAATTCATTTTAGAAATGGGAAGCGATTTTGCTTTTATGGCGAGGCAAAAAAGAATCGTCGCTGATAATAAAGACTACAAAATCGATTTACTTTTTTCCACAGAAGATTGAAAAGACTGGTTGTTATTGAACTTAAGATTGGTGAATTTAAACCAGAATATAAAGCGCAGGTCGAGCTTTATTTAAGATGGCTGAATAAATATGAAAAAGCAGAGGGAGAAGAAACGCCAATAGCATTAATCCTGTGTGCGGAGAAATCACAAGAAACAATTGAATTGCTGGAATTAAACCAAAGTGAAATCCATGTAGACCAGTATTTAAATCAGATGCCCCCAAAAGCAGTATTAGAGGAAAAACTACACTTAGCTATAGAGAATGCCAGGATATTGTTGGAACAGCGTAACGAAAGATATTAGTCAATCTTGAATTGGGCTAATTGCGGAAGCAAATGGACAGAAAATATTTATTATAAAAGTAAGCGGCATTATTATCAACTGCATTCATTTATATAAGTGGTTCGGTTGATAAATCTATGGAGTAAATTGTAACGAATAAAGTCTTCAAATGCAAAGTGTGATTTGAAGGTTTTATTGCTTACCAATTTTATGCAGTTTGAAAAGCAAACTCAGATGTCAAATTGTCATAAAATAATGGTAATAGGCAGATGCTGTGACATCTGGCGGTACTGTTTTGAAATCCTCATTTACATTTTGTGTTATAACTTCCCTTGACACTATATCGGACCACCGATATAATGAATGCAGGTGATGAAAATGACAATACAACAGCTTTTGCAGGATATGCAAATGTCCCGTTATCGTTTATCGAAAACCGGCGGGATTCCATGGGCAATTCTTGCAGATATTTATTCCGGGAAAACCCATCTGAACCGATGCGGCGCGGGAACTCTTTCCAAACTGTCCAAAACACTTGGTCTGTCCATTGAGGAATTGCTGGCGCTGGAAACAGAGCCGGAAAAACACACAGCCTCCGGGAAACCAAACAAAAAAACTTATCTGGAAACCGGACTATCGGAGAGTGTCCAAAAAGCAATAAAAGACTATTTACACGGAGAAAAGGAGCAGGTGCTATATCTTGACTGCCTGTGGAACGAGTTATATGGGGCCATTAATGCTGACCTTTGGGCTGGCTTAATTACTGAGGAACAGGCAAGCTACCTGCGCGTAAAATATCTTGGCACAGAGGGAAAGGAGGATGGTATAAATGATTGATTTTACATTGTGTGAAGTAAATAAATTCAGAGCCTACGGGGAGGCCAAATGGAAATAAAATTATTATTCTTTATGAGGGCAATAGCTATATGCTTAAATTCCCGCCTGTCCCAAGCCGCAATAAAGCCATGAGTTACACCAATGGATGTATCAGTGAATACCTCGCCTGCCGTATCTTTGCATCCCTCGGACTTAAAACTCAAGAGACTCTTCTCGGTACTTATACTGATCCACGCGGGAAGGAAAAAGTGGTAGTAGCCTGCGGAGATTTTACCGAAGGCGGCAAAAGACT